>NZ_JBHRSW010000007.1:0-168712 GCF_042646125.1 Agaribacter flavus | reverse complement strand
TTGCTTGAGCACCCATTACGAGTGCCCACACAGATTGTCTTGCTAAATTGTTAAAGAGCATTTTCGGCATTACCGTTTTGCGTCGCAAAAGCGCTTAATGCCTAAGGCGGATTTTTCGAACTCTTAAAGAGCTTGATACTACCACCTCAATGTCGCTTAAGACCTTGTCTCAAGCGGGGTGCGAATAATACGCCCCTCATATTTTTTGTCAAGATATTTCTCAAAATAATTCACTTATTTTTTTGAAATCCATTATCAGAAGAAAAGCAAATCATTACCGTTATTCTGACTGACTTATCGCTGCTTCAAGTGTTTACCCCTGACAGCGGAGGCGCATTCTACGGAACAATTTAATAAGTGCAAGTATTTTTTATCAAAAAATGGAAAAAATACTTATTTAGTCTACTATTCGTTCTATAAGCCCTGAAAGTGAATCTTTTTTCGACAAGTTCATACAAAAACTTTAGGCTTATCTAGTTAAAATTAAGTCATATGGCTTCTAGATCGAAATTTATAAATTTGCAGGTTTTACATTTTTGCTTTTTGTTGAAATCGGTAACTTAGTGAAGCTAGTTTGTAAAAACTAAGGGAATTTAGTAGCTTGATAACTGTATAAGACATCTTAAAAAATAATAGTTAAAACATAATACATGTTTAGTTATTTTCATTTCGCTAATTTTGGCGTGTAACATTTTTCAGATTTTTCTGGTGGAGTAAATAATATAATGACAAAAATAAAGCAGACCCTAATTCTAGGTTCAACCCTAAGTATCACTTCCTTTATATTACTATTTATCAATACGAGTAACTTACTAATCGCTTTAAGCCCTACTCTTTGTATAGCGATCTTGCTGCTATTTATTACTACTCAAAGTAAGTCTGCTCAAACTAGTTCAAGTGAAGCATTCAACAAAGTCAGTGCAAGCGTTACGCTATACATTGGCAATCTGCCTTACAAAGCAAATGAAGACGCTATAAAAAATTATTTTGAGAAGGTATCTAAAGTGATATCTGTGCGACTAATGAAAGACAAAAGAACAGGAAGAAAAAAAGGCTTTGGCTTTATAGAAGTAGAAAAAAGCGCCGCGAAAGCTGTTATCACTCAGCTCAACGACTCAGTGTTTATGGAGCGTAATTTGATTGTTCGTCCAGCCAAAGATAAAGTGGCTTAACTGCATCTAGCAAACCTAAATATGGATTAAATAAATTTTTCGTTAAACGAATGGAATTTGTTAATTGCCTGCAATAAGTCAGGGACTTGCACATCTTCCATTTGGTTGACGATACCATTAATAATTTGCTTATACTCAGAACGGCTAGCAAACTTAGCTTCAGCGCTACCAACAAAATCGTGTAAGTTTGCTACGTATTCAGCAACTTTTCTAAGCGCTTTTAATTCATTTGTATCATTGGCAGCATCAACATGTTTTATTTCTTCGTATATTGGTATAGTTGAAGCTTGATGTTCTTTGTTGATTATTTGCTTAGCAATAGAAATTATTTCATTTTCACTCGCGCCTTTGTTTTTCGCTCGTTGAAAGATGGTTTCTATATCTTGAATATAGAACTGATTAACTAACTCGTCCGCTTTGTTCACAATGTCGGCAACATTATCAAGCTCTTGATTAGCATAACTTCCAGTTACACTAAACAACAAATTACTTTTCGCTGTATTATACATCGCGCTATCTGTTTGCACTTCTTCCAGTGTATGCTGCATAAACTTTATCGACACAGATGCATTTTCATGCGAGAGATTTATCTTGAGTTCATTTAATGATTGATCGGTTCCTAAGAAATCTGCTTTGTGCTTTAATGCGGATAAATGATATATATCTTTAGGCAAATCATTAATTTCGCGAATGAGTGAAGCTTCGAAAGTATCGAGTTGTTTTATTATTTGACCTTCTGTGTTTAGGCCAAGTTCCTCTTTCGCATTTTTAACGCCTATCGAGATACCTTTGATTACTTCTTCTTTAAAATAAGTCACATCCCCTGTCGCGTTATTACCACTAAACGCACTAAACATCGTACTCTTAACTTCATTTAATATGTTTTCGCTGATACGAGCAACATTAGCTAGTCCATGACTCGCATATTCAAATTTCTTGCTATTGCTGTTTGTGGGTAGAGGAAGAGTTTGCTTAGGACGATCAAGCGCGTCTTCTATTGATTGAGACAATACCTTTGCTACTACTGACTCATTTGCCGCCACACGCTCATATTTATCAAAAGATGGTTGATTTACAGCTGTATGCGGTAAAACTTGGCGATCATAGCCAAATTTTGGTAGCGAATCGGTATTTGCACTTTTTACAGGCACAAATCGATCAATTTCATGTGTAGTCATGCTACTTACCTCTCTATCCTCAACTAATGTATCGGACAGCCTTCACAAAATCTTTAATTAAATCTTGGTATTTTTTTTTTCGAAGCTACAATCCCCGCTCAACATTCGAAAGAGGTATGTGTATGGCGAGCATGAACGAGAACTACGAAACGCAACTAAATAAAAAACACGAGTACTTATGTGAATTACTATCGCCATACTACCAAAATGACGTAGCAGTATTTAAGTCTTCTCCCAGTGGTTATCGGATGCGCGCCGAGTTTCGAGTATGGCATGAAGGCGTAGACTTGTTTCACATCATGTTTGATAAAGGCACGAAAGAAAAATACCGCGTTGATAACTTGCCCGCTGCATACCCTTTGATAAATAGTGCTATGGAAGTAATTATTCCCTTGCTAAAAGACAACCAAACCCTGCGCAAAAAGCTTTTTCAAATCGATTATTTGGCAACGACTAGTAATGAAATACTGATTTCTCTTATTTATCACAAAGCGCTCAACGAGGAATGGGAAGAAGAAGCCAAAGTACTGAAAAATTTGCTATCTGCCAAATTAAACACTTCACTCAACCTTATCGGTCGAGCAAAAAAACAAAAAATAGTCTTAAATCAAGATTATGTTACTGAGCGTTTAACTGTATTTAATAAGGCTTACTCATTTGTTCAAGTAGAAAATAGCTTTACGCAACCAAATGCCTTGATAAACCAACACATGATCGAGTGGTCGATAGAGCAACTGCGTGATGTAGAGGGTGATTTACTGGAGCTGTATTGTGGAGCAGGAAACTTTTCAGTGCCTTTAAGCGGATATTGCTCAAAAGTGTTGGCAACAGAAATATCCAAGACATCCGTCAATGCAGCACAGGTAAACATTCGCGATAACCATGTTGAAAATTTAACCATAGCAAGACTTTCGAGTGAAGAATTTGTCGAAGCTTTTAAGGGGCTTAGGACTTTTCGGCGCTTGGAGGGTATCAACTTAAACGACTATCAGTTTTCTTCTGTTCTCGTCGATCCACCAAGAGCAGGTTTGGACGAACAGACAATTAAACTAATTGCACAATTCAACTATGTATTATACATATCTTGCAATCCCTTAACTTTAGCGCAAAACCTGAAGGACTTAAATAAAACGCATAAAGTAGAGAAGCTAGCACTTTTTGATCAGTTCCCGTTTACACCTCACATTGAAACAGGCGTACTATTAGCTAAGCGTTAATTCAGTAAACTCAGGCAGTCTATTTGCTTTTATGGTTGACATACGCAAATGAACCCAACTGTACAAATCGAAGTTGCACTTTGACTCTTTCAGAGATCATTGGAATTTTTTGAAGATCCGTATCAAGCGCTTTTGCGCCGGCACTGAAGACCAAATTCACCATGGCTTCAGCCTGTAAACTTGCTATATCCCTAGGAAGGGACAAATTATCGACGATGTAGTCAGTCAACTCTTGCGTAAAATGTTGAATTTCTCGCATGACAGCGGCACGGAAAGCACTTGAAGTGCCGGTATGCTCACGAAGTAGTAACCTAAAAATATTTTTATTTTCTACAATGTATTCCATGAAGGTATCCACAGAAATATTGATGACACTACCGCCCGATTCCAAGCGCTGCCTAGCCTGTCGCATAAGTTGCCGCAAAGTTAAACCAGATTCATCTACTAAAGTTAAACCTAATTCATTGATATCACTAAAATGCCGATAAAACGAAGTGGGAGCAATACCTGCTGCACGCGCAACTTCACGCAAACTAATGGCAGTTAGACTCCTGTTTTCGTCAAGAAGAGAAAAAGCAGCATCGACAATACGCTGGCGCGTTTGTAATTTTTGTTGTTGTCTATTCATCTTGATAGAAGCTACATGAGTACGCTGATTGCTGCAAATAAATCTTGCCTTTGGAGTACCTAAAAGTATAATTAGCGTACAGTTGTACGCTGAAATTTTTAAGTGATATAAAGTGAAGAATACCGTGAAAAAACCACCAATTATCCCTCTCAACATAGCCGTATTTGCGATCACAACTGCAGTGACAATATTCGCAATGCCGCTTTGGATATATTTTAAAGGCATTGATCTAGCCGAAATCGCTACTGCAGTTTTTCTAGTATTCTTTACGGGGATGTCTATAACTGCTGGGTACCACAGACTATGGTCTCACAAAACTTATGACGCCCACTGGAGCGTGCGCTTGAGTTTAGCAATAGGCGGAGCAATGGCCGTTCAAAATAGTATTTTACACTGGTCAAGTGACCATAGGGTTCACCACCGCCATGTTGATATTAATGACAAAGACCCTTACTCCGCCAAACGCGGGTTTTGGTTTTCGCATATTGGGTGGATGTTAAGGGAATATCAAGCAGAGAGATATTCTGATTATTCCAATTGCCGTGACTTGCAAAAAGACAAAATAGTAATGTGGCAGCACAACTATTATGTTCCAATCGTACTCATGTCAAATTTTGGGATAACTGGCCTATTTGGTTGGTTAAATGGTGACATCATTGGCATGATACTGGTTGCGGGTTTTGCGCGCTTAGTCATTGTGCATCATGTGACATTTTTTATTAATTCTTTGGCGCATATATGGGGAAAAAGACCGTATACAGATACAAATACTGCTCGAGATAATGGCATACTAGCACTGTTTACTTTTGGAGAGGGTTATCACAACTATCACCATATTTTTGAGTATGATTACAGAAACGGCATCCGTTGGTGGCAATACGATCCAACTAAATGGTTGATAAGAAGCCTATCGTTGTTTGGCTTAACTAAGAATTTGCGTCGCACACCAGAAGAAAGAATAGAAAAAGCAAGGTTGCAAATGCAGTTGAAACACGCAAAATCAAAACTGCTTGACCTACCAAACGCGGAAGAGTTAATCGCTAGAATGCAAAAAGAGTACGACCTTCTAGTTCAAAAAATGGCTGAGTATTATTCTGCTAGGAAAAAATATGTTGCGAACAAAAAGGATAAGCTAAAAGCGTCTTACGATAAATTTGACATCGATTTCACTTACAAGGAACTCAAACAAAGCTTCAATTTGCAAAAAGAAAAGTGGCAGCAGATATATGTATTTCATATGACACCACTAGAATCATAAAAATAAGCGCTCTCTCAAAGCAAAAAAGCCTTCCAAATGGAAGGCTTTATATTTGTTGTAACCAAAGTTAGAAAATTAGTTTTTAATTTTCGTTAACTTAGCCAAACTCTCAGAAGTCTTATCTCGGTGCGCAATTACAGTAATATTTAAGGTCTTAGGATCCATTAATAAAGTAGCCATTACATAATCATTGGCACTTACTGTCTCATTCCAGAATGACTTCTGTGAATGATTAAAATTGTCACTTTTCTCAATCTTCGTACTGATACACTTAGCATTTACTTCAAATGTTTTTTTGTCCATGCAAGAAAAACTATTCTTGGCGTCAGTCGTGTTATCAGCAGCAATGACAGAGAATGTCGATAAGGCTAGCAGTATTGTTGCAAGTTTTCTCATAGACGTCTCCTCATAATCAACTTGTTGTAAAGTATACGTACATATAACTATAAAATCAACCAAAAACATAGTTATATTTCATTTATATGACAGCTGATTGAAAATATTATGAATTAATTGTGTTTTTGCCAGCAAAAATATGCAAATTCTTCAAAAATCACATTTATCACCATACAATTTGTTTATCGGCAAAAGAGCTATAAACATTTATTTGCAAAAAATAGGAAATTTTTAGCTTCAGAAGGTATTAAGTCAAATAACTTGGAACCCTAAATCGTTTTATCGAAATTGTAGGGGTAAAATGCTGACTGGGTTGTAGTTAGCTCAGTATGGTCGGTTAAAACCGAAGTTTTTTCATAGATGAAAAACTAAAGTGTAAAAGGATATGCATGCAGCTTTCTTAATGCTTCTCGAGCATATTAGGCACAAAACAATCCCGCCGTACTAACTAACCTGAACTCGGGATAACTATTGAGAAAAAAGGACGGTTAGATACCGTCCCCGTCGCCAAATTCATGCAGACCACATTCGCGTTTTAAGCCAAAAAAGCGAGTATCTTGTTCAGACATACCATCTTGAAGCGTTGTGGTTGAGTGCCAGTCACCAATAGAGACATAGCCTTTATCCCACAGAGGGTTATAAGGTAATTTATGTTTAGTCATGTATTGATGTAACTGTTTGTTTGATTGATCTACAATCGGGTGAACTTTAAATTGTTTTGCCTGCTTCTTAACAACATCCAATTCCATACGAGAATCAGATTGAGACCGCCGCAAGCCAGCAAACCAAGTACCGACTGACAATTCAGAGAGCGCTCGTTTCATTGGCTCAACTTTATTCATCGTATTGTACTTTTCGAGGCCCTCTACACCTTTTTCCCACAGTTGGCCGTATTTTGCTTCTTGCCAAGCAGGACTCTCTGCCGCCCGATATACTTTTAAATTCAAGTTAAACCGCGCGGTTAGTTCTTCAATAAATAGATAAGTTTCAGAAAACAAATAGCCAGTATCAGTCAATACTACAGGTATGTTTGGCGCAACTTCGTTCATCAAATGAAGCATAACTGCCGATTGAGCACCAAAGCTTGAAGATACGATATGCGTTGCGGGCAAATTTTTCATTGCCCACTCCACTCTTTCATGCACGGTCGCTGAATTTAATCGCTGATTAATTTCTAGCAAACGATTGGAATCTATATCGATATCGATCACTTCTAGCGTCGAAACCTGAGCTGCATTACTCATAAAAATCCTCAGCCGAATTCACGACTGGCTTAATAATACCTGCTCTAATAACAAAATCACCAAACGCTTCGTCATCATTGCGTTCTTTAGCCCATTGACCAACTAAGCCATCTACCACTTGCATGATTTCTACATCACTAATGTTTTCGCGATACATGCGAGGAATTCGGGTGCCTTCCCTATTCCCACCAATATGCAAATTGTACTTATTCGGCCCTTTACCGACTAAACCAATCTCAGCAAGCATAGCTCGCCCACATCCATTGGGACAACCGGTAATTCTATAGATGATACTTTCATCAGTCATCCCGTGTTTTGCTAAAATAGCTTCAAGCTCTGTTACCGCTTCAGGTAAATAACGCTCTGATTCTGCCATTGCCAATGGACAGGTTGGTAAGGAAACACATGCCATAGAATCTAAACGCTGTTTAGATACTGACTGCATTAAGCCATGTTTAATCGCAAGAGATTCGATGACTTCCTTTTGATTTTCAGGTACACCCGCTACGATAAGATTTTGATTTGCAGTTAAACGGAAATCACCTTTGTGTATCTTGGCGATTTCGCGTACACCTGTTTTTAAAGGTTTGCCGGGAAAATCTAATATACGGCCATTTTCGATAAATAGGGTCAAGTGATGTTTCCCATCGATGCCCTTTACCCAACCAAATCGGTCGCCACGCTCGGTAAACTCATAGGCTTTGCTAGCTTCAAACTTAAGTTCTGCACGACGCTCCACTTCGGCTTTAAATGTGTCTAAGCCAACGCGCTCAATGGTATATTTTGTTTTCGCATTTTTGCGATTTACCCGATTTCCCCAATCACGTTGTGTTGACACTACAGCAGCAGCGACATCAAGCGTTTTATCCAGCGAAATAAACCCTAGATCGTCGGCTTTTCTGGGAAAAGTCGAAGTGTCGCCATGGGTCATAGCCAAGCCACCACCGACCAAAACATTAAAACCTATAAGTTTGTCTCCGTCGGCAATTGCCACAAAGTTCAAATCATTTGCATGCACATCGACATCATTTAAAGGAGGAATAACTACGGTGGTTTTAAACTTTCTAGGTAAGTAGTTGTCACCCAATATCGGCTCTTCTTCTTGAGTGGAGTCTACTTTTTCTCCATCTAACCAAATCTCAGCATAGGCATTTGTCTTAGGTAACAAATGCTCGCTAATTTTTGCAGCCCATTCCCACGCCTCTTTATGAACTGAAGATTCTATGGGGTTACTGGTGCATAGTACGTTTCTGTTCACATCACCTGCTGTCGCAATAGAATCAATACCCGTTTTGTTGAGCGTTTGATGCATGTTTTTGATGTGCGGCTTTAACACACCATGAAACTGAAATGTCTGTCTCGTCGTTAGTCTGACGCTACCATACAAGGTGTTTTCTTCAGCAAATTTTTCGATAACTAACCATTGCTCCGGTGTGATAACGCCGCCGGGCAAGCGAGCGCGGAGCATTACATTGTGTAAAGGCTCAAGCTTTTGCTTGGTGCGCTCTGCTCTTATGTCTCTGTCATCTTGTTGATACATGCCGTGAAAGCGAATTAACTGAAAGTTATCAGCAGTAAATCCACCCGTAAGATCATCACTGAGATCCGCTTCGATTGTACCGCGAAGGTGCTGACTTTCGCGTTTTAATCTTTCGTTGTCAGAAAGTTTACCTTCTACAATTAGCTTACCTTTTTCGCTCATTAGTATACATCCTTCTGATAACGCTTAGCTTTACGCATTCCAACTAAATATTCTTTTGCTTCTTTTTCAGAACGCTTACCATGTGTTTGGATAAGTTCAATCAATGCTAGTTCTACATCTTTAGCCATTTTTAACGCGTCACCACATATGTATACGTGCGCCCCTGACTCCAACCACTCAAAAACTTCCTGACCATGTTGTTTAATACGATCTTGAACATAAATTTTTTCTTCTTGATCGCGAGAAAATGCCAGACTAATTTTTGTCAGCAGACCCGACTTTTTATACCCTTGCCACTCTGTTTGATACAGAAAATCTTGCGTAAAGTTGGGGTTACCAAAGAACAACCAATTTTTACCTTCGGCTTCTCTAGCATCGCGTTCCTGCATAAAAGCCCTAAAAGGCGCGATACCGGTTCCGGGGCCAATCATGATTACCGGTGTGTTGTCATCACTTGGCAGTCTAAAATTGTCATTATTTTCAACAAAGACCTTAACTTCAGCCCCTTCCTCAAGTCGAGTTGATAAAAAGCCTGAAGCGCCTCCTTGATGTTGGTATCCAAAAGCATCATATGCTACATGTGCAACCGTTAAATGTACTTCATCTTCAACCTCAGATTGAGACGATGCAATAGAATACAAACGTGGAGTTATAGCACGCATAGCATCTACCAAAGTTTGCGCACTGACTTTAGCTGGATATTTTTCAACGATATCAACAATTTGATGCTCGTCTAAAAATTTGCGCAAGGTTGCTTTGTCTGCTAATAAGCTGGCGAGTTCCTCATTGCCTGTGGCAGCTTGATATGCTTGAACAAAACCCGGATAGGTTAAAGTCAACTCTAGCCTTTCCGACAACGCAACAGAAAGTGGCATAGACTCATTGGCAACTGTGACTTCGTCATCTGCTTTAGTTTGCGTAGCAGCCATTATTTTGTCTACGACCGCACTATCATTTACAAACCAAACACCCAATGCATCGCCTGCTTGATATTGGATACCAGAATCTTCTAGCGATATTTCTATGTGACGAATATCTTTGACAGAGTCACGCCCAGTTATTTTTAAGCTTTCAGAAAGGGTAGCGGCGAAAGGATTTTGTTTAGTATATTGGCTTGATTGAGATGCTTGGCTAACAGCCTGAGTGGCAACTTGAGTAGCAGCACTAGAACTAGCCACTAGTGCTTCAAGCTTAACACTGAGCTGTTCAGTCCATGCAGCGATTGCACTTTCGTAGTCTACGTCACAATCCAAACGCTCGCTTAATGGCGTCGCACCCAATTTGTTCAGCCGTGTGTCAAAGTCTTTTCCAGTTTGGCAGAAAAACTCGTAGCTACTATCACCAAGTCCGACAACAGCATATTTTAAGTTGTTTAACTTAGGGGCTTTTTTACTGGCTAAAAATTCGTGAAGCTCCATTGCGTCGTCCGGTGCATCGCCTTCTCCATGCGTACTTACGAATACAATGAGATATGCCTCATCTTTAATTTTACGAGGCTTATAATCCGCCATGTTAACCAAGCTGACGTCAAGCCCTTTTGCTTTTAGTTGGTCAGCGTAATCACTTGCAGCATGTTTAGCATTCCCGGTTTGTGATCCATACAACACAGTAATTGATGCGGCTGGTGCATTATCGGCTATTGCAGGAGAGGTGACAGACACATTACCTTGAGCCATGCCAGCCAAAAATCCGCTAGTCCAAATCAATTGCTCTCGTGAAAGCTCAGAAACTGCTTGTGTAATTTTGTTTAACTGTTGCTCTTGCAAAGGAACAAAAGCACTCGATGAGTTATTCGTAGACATCAAAATATCGCTAATCTTATTTCATGCTAGGAGATTATCGATTTTTGTTGATAACGTAAAAGAATTAAAAATGATTTTTTATACAAATTAATGATGAAAGTTATCTTTTATCGTATGAAGTTTGATTACGATGGGAATGGATAGAATTAATACAAAGTTATCTCTACCCTTCTAAGAGAACGTCGCTTAGGCAAAAATGCCTAAGCTGTATTTTTCACAATTTGGCACAAGTTTTTTTTAGAAATGGACTTCAATTCCTGCAAAAGCACCATCAAACTCAAGATCTGCGAATATGCCGTCAATGTCTTCAATATCTAGAGCAGTCGATCGGTAACCCGCTTGTAATGTTAAATCAATGGCTAAAGACTCTACAAAACTATAGGTCAGCGCAACTTGATAATCGCTAATACTACTGTCATCAATAGATAAAAAACTGCCTTCTGCATAAACACCTAAACCCGTACCCGGCACGCCAAATGCCAACCGACCGTAAGCCATAGGTACAAATCCATCAAAATCTTCAATGGCACTGCGCTGCGTTTCACTATCGACGACAACAAACTCACCATCAACTTGTTTTGCATTTATACCAATATCAATGCTGGCAATATCATTATCCAAAATTTCGTAATACAAGATGTAGTCAGTTGTACTTAGATCAATATCTGTTTCTAGTAATGTATTTGCTGAGTAGACTTCATCACCAAATGTGAAGGTACTCGTCAGGCTTGTCCCCCCTTCGGTACTGTACTCTGTTTGTATCACTTTGATATTGGGTATAACTGGAATTAAATGCTCTAGAGCAAGGTAAAAACTGCTGTTTGTCTCGTCTTCAAAGCCAAATTGCGCTAGATTCTCATCGCGTGAAAACCCACCTTCAACGCCCATATTCCAGCCTTGTGCCCCCGCATAAACCCCTAATACTGTGTCAGCGCTTGAATTGCTAGACACTCCAATTAAGCCCAACATAGAGGAGAGCATAAGCAGTTTTTTCATGGTATTAACCTTGGTTGAGTAGTTCAGATAATTCGATGAGTGCGGCATTTGCTCTAGAAATGTAGTTCGCCATCACAAGAGAGTGGTTAGCGACCAAACCGAACCCGTCTCCATTTAAGATCATGGGGCTGAACACTGTCTCTTGCGTCGCCTCAAGCTCACGAATAATTTGTCGTAAACTAATAATAGCATTCTTTTTTAATAATACATCGGCAAAATCGTGTTCAATCGCAGCCAAAAAATGCAACAAAGCCCAACACGCTCCTCTGGCTTCATAAAAGTTGTTATCTAGCTTGAACCAGCTGGTTTTGTTTTCGACCGATGAGGGCTGCGGTGTTGAAGATGAGGCACTGGGGTCACCCGCTAGTTCAGTATTTAGCGACTCTGTACCCACACTCGCACTTAATTTCTGAGATAAACTACCCAGTCGTTTTTCTACTTGTTTTAAATAGTCTCTTAAATTGTCAGCTCTGGCATAAAATTGGCTGTTGGATTGCCCCACATTCGACAAACTATCTCTGTACGCGCGAAGAGATTGGAGTGCGTCGCTATATTCACCTTCAGTTGAAGGCAAAATCCATCGACTACTATCAAAATTTAGCTTAGGTTGAGCTTTTGCTAAGTCCTCATTCTCGAGTGATTGGCTCTGTGAACGACTAAAGTCTTTTCTCATGGCTAAAGCGAGATCTCTACTCATCTCTAGTACGCCAAATTCCCAACTTGGCATGTTGTCCATGACGATACCGGGTGGAGTAAGGTCATTAGTGATATAGCCGCCAGGCTTATTCAACATTGTATCAATGACATGGATTAACGCAGTGGTCGTCGTGTAACCCACCACGACTGATTGATGGTTTGTATGCGCTTCAGTGCGCGCTTTTTCACTCACATCACTTAAATCTGGCTCGAAACTCCACCACCAGCCAAGTAATGTAAGTAGCAATACAAACACACCGATTGCAATGGAAATATTTTTGCCATTTAGCAACGTCCGCATACACCCTCTCTAACTATTCGTAAGCCTATCCAGTGTACCTTTGTTAATATCTATATCGCAACAATAAGATAGCGAGGACATAAGCTAAACCAACCGCAAAGGGCACAAATAAAAACGTTGCCACTGCTCCGGCTCGAACCCACCAAGGGTTTACTTGTATTTCTTTGGCTAATCCAGCACACACACCCGCCACCTTTGCATTGTGAGGATCGCGGTAAAACTTATTGTTGTTAATGACCTTGTTCATATTGCCTACCTTTTTTCACTCAATATCTGCAGGCGTTAACCTGAGATATATACTTAACCATCCGTTTTTATTAACTTAAAATGGGTTAACAGCATAATGATTGCTGCTGACCCGACGTAGAACAACACAGGCGACAAAACAAGCCCGAGTAAATCCAGATTAACTAACATAACGCTATTCCTTTTTCAGCAGAGTTCAAACTGAATTAGTCGTCTGAATTTTGATTTTGGTTTAGATCTTCGTTCTGTTTGTTTTTGCGAACATTAGCAGTAATGTCTTTTATCGTAACTTTGCCAAGCTTGGTTGACTTTGTTTCCATCGCTGAATAGCTGGCCGACAATAAGTCTCTTTGTAAGCTTATTTTCATTTCTCGGTTAACTTCAGCAAGTGAACTTTTGACCAAACCAGTTAAGGCATTTTCGATAGGTGACTGCCCAGCATGAGCAGTAGTGGTAACAGTCATAGCAGCAACAAAAGTAGTAACAAGTAGTTTAAATTTAACGTTCATTTTAGTATTCCTATAAGTAAGTGTTAGTCATTGTGTAGGGGTTGCTGACTACTTTTTGAACCCGAACATCTGCTTACATCAGCATTACTTAACTCATAGCGAACAGTGTGCCAAACTTTTAATAAAATATTTTTACTATAAATATCAAAAGCTTAAAAATTATTCTCGCAGTACTTTGCTTGTTTTTAAAGTGAACAAAAAGAACATTGGTCAAATAAGCCATTTATAAATAGGAATTTTGACCAAAATATAGTTATTTATTTAAACTGTTTTGAACAGCCTCAAAAGCCATCTCTAGTAAGTAGGGATTTTCCCGTTCCTTGGGCGCATGTTGACTCAAAAATCGACGCCACACTTTTCCTCCTGGCTGCCCTTGAAACAAACCAAGTGTATGCCTTGCAATATGCCATGCTTTACTGCCATTTGAAATTTGTTCTCGCATGTAGTCGGTCATTTGCTCAAGCACCTCTTGCCGACTAATTACATTTTCCGATGAGTGGTAAATGACTTGGTCGACCTCTGACAATAAATAGGGATTGGTATACACTTCGCGCCCCAACATAACGCCGTCAACTAGCGCTAAGTGCCCTTGTGCTTCTTTCAGGCTTTTAATGCCACCGTTTATGGATATTTGTATATCAGGAAACTGCGCTTTTAAACGATATACTCGTTCATAATTTAATGGTGGGACTTCTCGGTTTTCTTTTGGACTCAAACCTTGTAACCAAGCTTTTCTTGCATGCACAATAAAATGCTCACACCCAGCCGCAACGATAGGCTCAACAAAGTTTGTTAAGCCTTCATCATCATCCATATCATCAATACCGATTCGACACTTAACAGTTATCGGGATATCAACACTATCTTTCATTGCGCTTACGCACTCAGCGACAACTTTCGGCTCTGCCATTAAACATGCGCCAAAACTACCATTTTTTACTCGATCTGAGGGGCAACCAACATTGATGTTTAGTTCATTGTACCCTCTTTGTTGAGCAATAATCGCGCAGCGCGCCATATCTTCGGGCTTACTGCCCCCCAGTTGCAGAACGAGAGGGTGCTCATGTGGATGAAAAGACAAGTAGTCGCCTTTGCCAAAAATAATGGCACCAGTCGTCACCATCTCTGTGTATAAAACCGCTTTTTTTGACAGTAAACGCAAAAAATAACGACAGTGTCTATCTGTCCAATCGAGCATTGGAGCGACAGAAAAACGATGATCAAGAGTAGAAATACTTGGACTCAATGGAAACCTTGCAATACGGGCTAAAATAGCAAAAACCGTATTGTATCATTTACCGATACTAACATAAGGGTTGAATTCAACTAATAACTGCAAAACAGTCGTTCTGGAATGTAAAAATAGACTACGAACCGGCAAAAAATCATACAAAATATAACCAAATCCTAGACAACACAGACACCTGTCTGTTATTTATACAGGGAAATACAAATAATCCTATGTGAAATATAGGTTTAATCTCAATCTGAATAGGCCAAAGAAGTAATGAATACATATACTCTACTATTTTTGGTTTGTACGAATTTGATTGCAGGATGCTCGGGCGGAAGCGCTGATTCACCTCCAACTCAAGTAAATGAAGTTCCGCCATCACCTCCTCCTGCGTCATCTTCAAGCGATAGCGGAAAAGTCACAGTTACCAGATTGAGTAGTGAACCATCTATTGTCCAAGCCAATTTTTGGCCCAGCGAAACCTTTGTTTTTAAGGGAAGTAAAGAAGCAAGACAAACAATAACTTCAGCCTTCACAAATGCAACATATACCTACCATGTTTACTTGCCCTCCCAATACAGCCAACAAAGTGATAAAGCGTTTCCCATGCTGCTTTTTACGGATGGAGAATGGTATGCCGAATTTCAATTTCGGGTGCTTGATTATGAACAAAGACAAATTATCGCCGTTGGCATCGAACATGGAGGTAGACGGGCAATTGATTACATTTTGCCCGGAGCGAGGTCATATCATTTATTCTTGACCGAAGAACTCATTCCGACGATTGAAGCCCAATATCGAATTTTAACTGATCACATCACTCTCAAAGGAGATTCAGGTGGAGGTAGCCAGACCTTGATCTCGATGCTCTTAGACGATCAGTCACCCCCAATATTTAGACACCATCTCGCCTTTGATCCCTACATTGCAGGTATCGGAAACATAAACACCCTCATTCAAGAGCGAGACACCCAATTTATGAATAAATCCTTGGTTGTAACGGGGATGCGCAAAGGTTTCCATCAGACTGTGGAACCATTTGTACAAAATTTAAAAAACAGCAGTCTGCAAAATTTGGATGTTTACCATGCTGTTTATGATCTTGAACACCAAGACGCTACTTGGTCTTCCTTTTCAAACGCCTTAGCAATTATATACGACGATTAACAAAGGGGTTATTTGCGCTTATCTATTCGTTTGCGCAGATACTCAATAATGTCCGCTGATTCATAAAGCCAGACGTCTCCCTCAGCTTGTTTGATACGCAAACAAGGCACTTGTCGCTTACCGCCTTGCTCGATTAATTCAGCTTGCCTGTTTGGCTCAGCAGAAATATTATGTTTGTTTATGCTAATTCCCTGTCCGCGCATAAACGACATGACAAAAAGACAATAGGGACAAGTGCTTCGGTGATACAAAGACAAGTCCTGAAAGGCAATCGTTGCTTTGGCAGATTCACGACTACTGCCAAAAAAACTAAAAAATAGATTACTTACCGCACTCAATATAGCCATTGAAAAATAAACTTACTACTACTCACAATAAGTCAATAGACCTGCCAGAAGGCAATATTCTTTCAAGCATGCCCTGTATTGCGAAATTAGAGGCTGCATTTGTATGTATGCTAGAATCCCGTTAACAGCACTATCGGGATGAGAGCGAAGAGTGCAAAGCATTCCGGTATGCCTCGAATGCAGGGATTGCAGAAGTCACAATACTCGCCGCAAGCACAATTGCCAATACAAGCAAAGTCTCAATACTCAATAAATTTGCACTCAAAAATAAACCATAATTTGACGCCAACCAATCATTGAGGACTACCAAAAGCAAGCTGATTAAGCCAACAGAGGCGATGATCGCCAACAATACCAATATCAACGCCTCAGCTAATACCAATGTAAAAATAGTTGCCGCGCCCGCTCCCAGTACTCTTAAGACTGCAATCTCATTTTTGCGTTGTTGCATGGATGCCAACAACATAGTCGATAGACCAAACAGCGAGGATATCAATACTAAAACACTAATAAAGCGTAGTAGGTTTTCAACCGTTCCCATCATTTGCCAAAGCTCACTCAGAGCAATCCCAGGTAATATAGCCATTAAGCGGTCATGCTTGTAGTTATTAATATCACGTTGTAATTTGAAGGTCGCAAATTTTGACGTTAGCCCAAGCATAACAGCCGTTACACTGTCTGGATTCAGAGGCAAGGCATGTGGGTCTTTTAACAATAGTTGTTGTTGCGAAGCGGGTAAATGGATGGCTTCAATAGCCTCTAAACTAATGTGCACCGTCTTATCAACGGGAGTCCCAGTGGCCGCCAATACACCAGTAATCGTAAACGGCGTCTTATCATGATTCACAAAACTAGTGCTACCAATGCCATGCGCGATGACGACTTGATCACCTAATTTGTAATTGAGCTTTTCTGCAACATCGGCACCAATGACCACATCGAATAAATGAGTAAATGCTTTGCCTTCTTCAAATGCTAAGCCTTGTTTGTTTCCGTACTTAAAATGCGCAAAGTATTGTTCATTTGTTCCCATTACGCGGTAGCCACGATGAGAGTCTCCCAAAGAGATCGGAATCGCCCATTCTACGAGTTTATTGTTTTTCAAAGTCTCATAACTTTCAAACTTAATATTGTTGGTTGGGCTGCCCATTCTAAACACTGAATAAAGAAGCAAGTTTAGCTGCCCACTTGGTGCCCCAGCAATAATATCGACGCCAGACACGGTTCGATTAAAACTGTTTTTGGCTTGCTGACGAACGTGTTCAACACTGAGTAAAACACTGATACTGATAAGTAGAGACAAAAAAGTCAAAAACACTGATTTGCGCCTACTACCCAAACTACTCCACGCAAGTGATACTAACATTCCGTCACGCCCTCACTACTTCTCAAACTCTTTATGTCCACAAACGTTTCAAAAAACCGGCGTAAATACAAATCATGACTAACAAAAACCAAAGTGGTCGAAGATGCATCACATATTTCGATGAGCAATTCCATAAATGCATCTCTTGCAGAAGCATCAAGTGCTGACGTTGGCTCGTCTACAAAGAGTAATTCAGGCCGATTTATCAATGCTCTGGCAATCGCCACGCGTTGTTGCTGACCGACGCTGAGTGTCCCAGCGGCCTGTTTCAATATTGTTTTCGGGAGCTGCAGTTTATCTAACAACTGTTCCGCGAAGGCTTGCACATTACCTTGCTTTTCATTAGCAAAATAAGCCGCCAACTGAATGTTTTTTAGCACACTCAAGTAAGGAATAAGATTGAACTGTTGAAATACAACTCCAATATGTTGTGCGCGAAACTTATCCCGTTGTCTAGCAGTTAAGCTTGAAAACGCTTGCCCCAGTAATTCGATACTGCCAGATTCAGGAGTCAATACGCCCGCAAGTAAGTTAAGTAATGTCGTTTTGCCAGAACCAGACTCCCCATGTAAAAACACACGCTCTGCGCTCGCCAGTTGCCACTGTTCAATAAAAAAAGCTGATTGTTCCCTAGCTTCATACCTGTGCACGACTCTATCAATATTTATCGCCAAATTAGCGTTAATGGCATCTGCTGCCGACTTCATTTTGTTGACTCCATTTTAATATCAAAAGCCACGGTGTGATTATACTTGGCAGTCCCCCTCAGTTTTGTCGCAAAAACGCTACGAGTATGTCCATATACGCTTTGATTTTTCATCCATGAAAAATAAATTTTGCGACAAAACTGAGGGGGACTGCCAAGTATAATCACACCGTGTATCAAAAGCGCGGGCTCCATAACCTCTAATATACTTTCAAAACCTGATATGTTATAACTCTACGCAACATATTTATTTAATCTATACTTGAAACGGAACAATGGCGATTCATTTTAACAGCAGATTTATACAGAGCGCATTCGTAATTGTGACTACAATACTTGCTTTTTCGAGCTTTGCTAAGAACGCATCAACTAGTGATTATCAAGAATTAGAGTGGATTGCGTTAATGCCACCTGATGATCTGCAAGCACTGTTAAACCCGCCAGAACATTTACTCGACATTCAGGATGGCTCTGCCTTAGATTCGGTCGATGCTTTGGTTAAACAAGAATTTGAAGACGAGAAATCAAAACGCTTTCAACAAGCTTTAGTGTCAACAGAGGTCGTCGAAACATACAAAGATAAAGCAATCCGAATCCCTGGTTTTGTCGTTCCACTTGAATCAAACGAAGCACAACGGGTAATTGAATTCTTTATAGTGCCTTACTTCGGAGCATGCTTACACATGCCACCTCCACCACCAAACCAGATCATACACGTCAAGCACGAAGAAGGCATTGAACTGGAGAGCATTCAAGATGCATTTTGGTTTGAAGGAACCTTGTCTATTGAAACCGTTGAAAACGACTTAGGTACGTCGGCATATCAGCTTAGCTTAGATAACTTATTACCGTTTAGGGGCTAACACAATGAAATCTCAACTTAACAAATTATTGATGCTGCTGCCAATGATACTTGTCACAGCCATACCCGCATCGGCTTGTGAATTCCATTATGGCGCCCCCCTTGGACAACTGCCTCAGTTTCACCCACTAGCACGACAAAATTTTACAAAAGATGCTTTTGAGGTTGTATCTTTAGAACATGTCAAAAAAACAGAGGTCAACGCTGGTGAGCAAGCGACTGTGAAAATAGCGTATAAAGTACCTACGAGTTATCGCAATGTGAACATCAGCTTTTCTGGTAGTGATGAAACGGTGGAATTTATCAGTGAGCCTCGTATTTCTGTCGACAACACGGCTGATACCTATTATTTGACCTATACTGTCGATAGACCGGGAACATTCAAAATCGCCGTTCAAATATACGGTTTCCGAGGGCAAACGCCATTTTCGACCACTCAGGTCATCGAGGTTTTAGCGAGTTAACCCTCTTATTTTGCTCAGGGAAAAGGTTAAATACACACTAAGCATTGTTGCTTGTGCTTTTGTTGGGGTCGGCTTAGGCTTTCTAATACTTAAAATATGGCCTACCGTAAAACACCTTACCTACACAAAGAGCTATGTATATCAAAGTGCGGATAGCGCCTTGTTGGAGAGGTTCAAATCCCTCAATATTCATGAATTACGTTGGCAGGATTTAATTCCCGAAACAGAAAGAGAATTATTGCGTCAGTATCAACAAAAAGACACAAGTTCTTTTGAAGATCAAATGATGCAATCCATTCGTGCGAGTATTGACAAAAAATACATAAACGCCATGCTTTCAACAAACACTGTCGATATTTGGCATGGTCGCGCTGTTTCGATATCGGGTTTTATTGTACCTATAGAAACAAATGAAAACCGTGCTATTACGCATTTTTTTGTTGTCCCTTACTATGGTGCTTGTATCCACTTTCCTCCACCGCCGCCGAACCAAATAATATATGCGCAAGTGGAAGATGGAATCAATATAGGTGAAATAGACAATCCGTTTACCTTTGTTGGGACCTTGAGCGAAGAGCTATTTGAAGATCCTATCGCCACCTCAGCGTATGTCTTAGACGTCGTGAGTATAGAGACGTTTTATGGGCAACCAGACGATTTCAGACAACATTGACGCTCAACAAAAAGCTTAATCTTGCGCTTGTATGCAACAATTCAACAATTCGCTTTCCCAAGCGGAAGCGACACTGTCAGCAATGATTTCGATGCGACTTTCTACGCAATCATCAAGTTCGATTTCCATGAGTTCATCATCTACGAGATTATAGCTAAATACCCCGTCATTGGTTATGACTATACCTTTAAGACGCTCAACATTAAGTGACTGAAACCACACAAGCAAGCGATGTCTATCAAAGACATGTTCAGCCGAAAAACGCCATCCCATACTTTCAAAACCTTCACCTTGATTTTTTGCAGACAAATAACCTGACTCGGGTAACACTGTATCACTTGCCAGCTCACTTTGCTTATCATGATGATGGTGTGCATGCCTTTTTTTGCGCAGATTTGCGGCAACCTGAGACTGTCCATCCAGCAATGAAGGCATTATTACACCTTGTTGAGTAAACACTACTTCAACAGCCTCTCCTCGTCGTTGCTTAATATAGTCAACAAGAGATGACGCATCATTATCTTCATAGAGATCTGCTTTGTTTCCAACGATAAGGTCAGCAATATCAATTTGCTGATTAAACGTGTCGTGATTTGTGTAACGCGTATCGCTAAGTTTTCTCGCATCAACAAGCGTAATATTTTTTTGGATATCCAGCACGTCTTGATAATGACTCGCAGACAACGATTCTAAGACTTCTCTGGGATGCCCCAAACCAGTGGGCTCTATGAGCAAGCGGCTAGGTCTAGATTGTGCCAATAGCTGATTGAGGGCAATTTGCATCGGCAAACCAGCCGCACAACACATACAACCTCCCGGTACCTCCCTCACGAATATACCAGTAGCCTTACGATGTTGACCTTCTAACAAGTCCCCGTCGATGCCAATTTCACCAAACTCATTGACTAATATCGCCCAGCGTTCACCCGCTGGTTTTGCCTTTAAGAGTGACAGTATAGTACTGGTTTTACCTACACCTAAAAAGCCACTAAAAATGTTAGTCGGAATGGCTCGCAATTTCATATTTACAAGCTGGCGGTTGGTTTTGCCTTTGTTAATTCACTCGAACCTTGTCCAGATTCTGTGATCCACTCTAGCTTGACAGCGCTAAGCGAAGGCATAGATTCGAATACCCCCAAAGCGATTTCACTGACTGGGGAGTCACAAGTAAAACGATATTCGACTTCTACATCATTGTGTTCTTCGTGATGATTATCATGATCGCTGTCGTGTTTGTCGTGCTCCTTGTCGTGACCATGTCCCTCATCATGCTTATGTGCATGATGATGTTTGTGCGCATTATCTTCACTATGATCTTGTGTATTTTCCAAGGAATGTTCACTGCTGACTAGGCGACAATCACCATTGAGTGACAGGACATCCTGATTACGTGCCAAGCGATGTGCGATTTTTTTTACTTTAGATTTTTGTGCCTTGGTTTCAGCTTCATGTTCAAAACCCAAGGCATCAGCGGCAGGCAACGAAAGATGAACGTGCCAATGACTACCCTCTTGTGCAATTTGCAGTTGACCTTGCCCATGCACATGCTCTTGCGCAAGTACTACATGAGTCGATGCTATCGCTAACAATCCTGCAGTTTTGATACCCAAGTTTTTCATAAAGACGCCTCTGTCATTCCGTTCTTATTGTTATAGTTTGTGGCTAAGACTTTTTAAGAAATTAGGCACAAAAATATCGTCAAACCCAGAAAAGATACAATATAACATTTCTTCGATTAAATGAAGTGTGTTAGCAAACAAGCAAATATTTGGGTAACTCGTCGATAGATAGGGGCTTAGGTAAACATGCTTTGACATATGGGAATGCCATACATTGATTGTAGTCATCATCACGTATGGACGAAGTCAACATTACAATCACGGTGGAATCAGGAATGCCCAATTTGCCATATCTTTCAAGAAATTCTATGCCGTTCATTCTCGGCATGTTGATATCTAAAAAAATACAATCAGGCACACAATCGCCTCCCAAAAGCATATTGATGGCTTCTTCTCCGTCGTAGGCCTTGTGAATTTTAGCACTAGGATCGTACTCAGCAATGGTATGAGCTGACAAAAATTGGTCAGCTTCACTGTCATCAACTATCAGTATAGATAAAGCCACGACTATTCATCTCCAGTGGACTGCGGTATGGTTAGACGAAAACATGCGCCTTTAGTTTGCTGAATGTATTCCACATCGCCCCCCAAAACATGGGCGCTTTTCTTAATCAAATACAAACCCAACCCTGAACCAAAAGCTATTTTGGGATGAAAGCGATTAAACATTTCAAAAAGCTTATGCTGTTGTTCTTTCGGAATACCTAAACCATTATCCGACACATCAATGATAACATGCTCGCTGTCAACCTTAGCTCGAATATTTATATATGCGTTTTCGACTTTAGGATCATGGTATTTGATGGCGTTAGAAATCAGGTTTTCGAGGATCATTCGAAAACGAGATTGCTTAACAATTACATGTTTAACAGTGTTTATGTCGAGCTGTTTTTCCACTCGGTCAAAGCCTTCCAATTGACACATACTCTCAAAAACTTGCTTGATGGTCATTTGCACATCTAGTCGTTGTTCATTTTCTTCAGCATTTTCCATCTCCGTTAACTTGAGAATATCTTGGATCAAGATTTCCAACTTACTGAGTGAATTTTCAATATGTCCAAGGCACTCAAGGGCTTTTCCATTGTTTCCTGCATCGATACTATTTTTTGCAATTCTGATTAAACCAAGAGAAGAAACAATCGGTGACCTGAGATCGTGAGAAGTGCGATATGCAAACTCCTCTAGTTCTATATTTGCGTTTAAGAGCTTTTTCTCTGCCTGTTTGCGCTCAGTTATATCAGAGATAAAAATGAAAAAATGCCCGTCTATATCTTCGCCAATCTGACTTATCGAGACCGAAAAGTATTTCTCTGTCGGTGACAAAATATGTTGATCAAATTCATGATTATCGGTCGATTGATAACAATAGAGTTGACGTTCACTGTCATAGTAGCGCTCCTTTAGAGAGGGCAATAATTCGGCAATATCTTTATCCACTAAATTGGCATATTTGAAGTTGAAAAAATCCGAAGCTGCACTATTTACCTTAATGATTTTACCACTGTCATCAAACACGATAATGCCATTGTGTGTTCTATCAAAAATTTCTTCTAGCTGGCTTTTGACTTGGGTATAACGTTGAAGGGTATTGTCTAACTCAACAGATTGTCTATTCAGTTCTTCTTCTCTTTTTGAGGCCGCACTCACGTCATTAATATAAATGATACATCCTTTGTTTTTACTGCCTTCCATAAGTGGTTTTATCACGACAGATTGTACAATATGGTACGGCGGGCGTGTCGCCAAAGACTTTTTAAATAAGGGAAACGTTGCTTTTAGTAGCTTATAAGACAGAATCGACGGAAAATTGAGGTTGACGGCTTTATCCACAGCTTTCTGAATACGCGTATTGTCCAGAGAGGGAAATACATCTAACCATGGTTTATTTTCGATGTTTTGAAAATCGATCAAGGAGGTATCGGATACAAAACGATTCCAAAACACTATTCTTTGCTTACTATCCAGCATAATTACGCCAGATTCTACTAAGTCTAGTATTTGAAGCGCATCATCAAATTGCATACGCACTGCCTCTATAAGCCCATACGCTTTGAAATAACATCGTATAACTTTTCCAAGTTACTTTTTGGTTGGAAAAACATCAACTGCGCTTTACTGTCTTTGTCGACAACGGTAAAACTAATCGTTAAGAATAAGATCATGTCTTCTGCATCACCAAACATGGTGCTTTGCGTCTCCAAGCTGGTGAATTTACCGTATTCGCACTCTGGAAGCTGAGTAATCAAATTCAGCCCTAATACTTGTGACAAAGCATAAATGACACCTGAAACCGCAACATTCGTTAAATCGAGTAACATTTCTTGCTCAGTTGCTGCAAACTTTATCAAATGCGCTTCGTTTTCTTCTAGTAAAGCATTCAACAGTTTCAAGCTTTCTGATTCACTAAAATAAAGTAAGGCTTCGCCGCTAATATCTCCCGCAAAAGCTTGGCGCACAAATATAGAGATACCTTGCGTGTCTTGATACTCACTTCTTTTTATTAATTCTGATTTTGGCACCATATTGACTTCTGGAACATGAAGTTGAATCTGGCTATTTGATATTTCAGCGAGCTCATCAATAACGTGACCCAGCCCTAAGTTCAAGGATTCCGCGAGAACGTCTAAAGATAATGCTTCTTTTTGACTATCCATCTTATAGCTCCCCACTTTTGGCAGAAAAAAACAAGCGCAACCTTTCCACAAAAGGCTCAACATCAGTGGGACTCAGTGCCTTATTGATATAGTTTAGGTCAATATCATCTGCCTTGCTCTGCAGTTCACTCGACTTATTGCCTGTCACTAGGGCAATTTGATTCACATCAACACCTTGTTCGATGAGTGTTTCCGCCGTTTCCAATCCGTTCGGTTCCCCCATATTTACGTCAAGTAAATACCAATCGACTTGCAGGCCTTCAGCAAATTTATCCAAGACTTCCTGTCCTGATTTCGCTTCAATATATTCAGCATTATCATATATTTGAGAAACCGCTTCTTTGAGTAACAAGCGCGCAAACATGCTATCGTCCGCAATCATAATCTTAGGCATACAAGCCTCCGTAATGAATTGTTATTTTCTGTCTAAACTGAAGTGTGGATAAGAATCGGCGCGATTGTTTGCTTTCTATTTCTTGCTTATCTAACGCGGCCATTTACGTTTATAACTTTGTAAATTTCAGCTACCTATCCTAAATTCAGCTTATACCTTGAATGCATTTATTCGCATTGATATTCGCATTGAAATAACTATCGGCACACGACTAATTTATCTTTATAAGAATAGGCTTAAAAATAGTGAAAAGTATCTGGCAAGATTGCATTGGCTAAAAGCGATATACAAATTCGGTTGCCCAAAGCACTGAATCTTTGCTTTCAACTGAAGCTGCTGAAGTAAGCACAAACGGAGGCAAGTATCCAGATCCAGTAATGTGATGCACTTCTGTAAATACAGACCAGCTTTTGTTTAGTTGATACTTTAAACCTATAGTCTTGGTTATGGCATTGTCAGCCCAGCTCTCAAGACCAAATGTACGTATCCGCTCACCGTTCTTGTCGTCAGCGTTCCTAAAATACCGTTCCCACCTGAGCAATATAGTAGTCGAAGCATTTAAGTTGTATCGTCCTTGCAAATAATACCCTTCCATAGGCCTTTGCGCGCCGACTGGATATTCCAATAATCGTCGAACACCAAAAACTCTGTACGCATATTCAGCGACTAATTCAAAAGTATTCCAATTTTTCTGCAAGGAATAGACGTAATGTGTAAATACTACTTCGCCGTCTACTACATTGATAGCGGGTAACTCTGGTGAAACACGCACGAAATCTCCAGGTGCAGCAAAATACATAGGCACATATTCACTGTATGAAAAAGATAGCAAGTAACCTGAATTTGACCAACGAAAGTCGGCCAAAAAAGCATCGTCCTCGTGCCATTTGCCGTTTACAAAAGAGCCGAAGCTAGTTTCATTTATACCGTCATCAAGATTTATCTCACCCAAAGACAGCTGAAATTGAAAATTGCCCACCTCTGTATCAAACGACGAATTAAGAGAAACACCATCGATAGACAACAATAAATTTCGAAATACATCAAGATAAACAGATTGCGGTAGTAAAATAGACGGTTTTGCTGTCGGAATGTCTCGAAATTCGTTATAAATTCCAGACTTACTCTTAACACGCCCCAGAGACAATGCGTGTTCTCCACTAAGCAACTGATTAGTAACATACGTGACATTTAAATAGTCAATTCGAGGTTTGTCGTCAGAAATGTTGTCACCAAACT
Source organism: Agaribacter flavus (assembly GCF_042646125.1). NCBI lineage: Bacteria > Pseudomonadati > Pseudomonadota > Gammaproteobacteria > Alteromonadales > Alteromonadaceae > Agaribacter > Agaribacter flavus. The sequence continues at coordinate 142,642 of NZ_JBHRSW010000007.1, read as the reverse complement.
CCCGATAACTTAGTTGTCCTTGGACCGAGAAATTATCATCAATAGAATAAGTAGCATTGACCGAAGCATCAATTATCAGCGCAGAGTCTCGTCCCTCTCCCAAAAAATTGTTGCGATTTACCGTTGCACTGCCTATCCCCAAAAACCCGTTCAACCTTATCTTGTCTCGTGTATTGCTGTATGCTTGATTTGATATCAGCATCAACGTGACAAGAATTGGTGCTAAGCCGAACATGAGGCGAACAAGTCCAGCCTTACAACACATGTAACTATTCTTCAATAAGCAATACATTTACTTGCTCCGATAATTCTTTGATATCACTCTCTTTCATCACCAAATACCCCAAGCCCGTTTTATTACCTAAAATGAAAGCGATGAGAGTGTCGTGATCATAAACTTCATCTGGCAAAGTACCTTTTCCCGCAAATACCCGCGCATCCCAAACTCTAGCGAGTTGATAAGGGAAAAAATCGAAAATCGCTTGAGTGAACCTAGTGGTATCAGGGCTATCCAAAGGAAGCGTAACTAAATTGACTTTTTTGCCAGAGGGCAGCAGTTGCTTGCGCAGCGAAAAGTAAGTATGCACATCGCCTACGTCTAAGGTGTCGATAGATTTGTTGTAAACAACAACTAATCTCCCCACTTGTTCGCACTGAGCAGGCGAGGAAAAAAGCACATAAAACAACGTTATACTTATAACAGTGAAAATTCGCAAAAGATTCTAGATTTACTTATCACGGATAGCAGTTTATTGTTGTAGCTTGAACTGTATCAGTTTAGCGTATTTTTTTACATACATAGTTATACTTATGATCTTTTCATTTTTAGTAAAGTAACTTTAAAGCATGTTCTGTCATACTTGATTCTGTATTAAATAATTCAAGAGAATCGGGTAACACACAGAGATTGCTTTCGCTAGGACATGAAACAAATATATGTAGTATGAGATAGGGATAATGAACGACAGGGACCTGATCGAAAACAAAAGGCTCCAGACTAAATCACTGTCATTCTTTGCTTTACCCAATGTTTTATTTGGTTTGAATTTTGGTGTACTTGGCGGGATGGCTAATGCTTTTTTCAGCGTATCGTTTTTTGGTAGCCTCACGCTGTATTTTGGGCAATTCTTCGTATTGCTTTGCTTAGTGATGCGCGGTATAAATTCGGCACTATTTGCGGTTGCCATATCCTCGTTAGTCACCGCAATCGTGGCTGATGACCCTTACTTAATTATCATTTTTGCCCTAGAAATACTTGTTGTTCATACGCTTCTACACCGAGGTTTGTTTCTCTTTCAGTCTGTGATGCTGTACTGGTTATTTATTGGCTTACCCTTATTATTGACTCTAACAGCACTCACGGTAGATACAGATATAGATATAGATGTATTATTCATAAATGCGCTCACGCGGGTTATCAACGCATTAATATGTGTATCGGTTGCAGCCTTATTTATGTGGTTTCTACCAATAAGGCTATCGAGTTGGAAGTACAAAACAAGACCACCAAAACTAGCGGCATTAATTTTCTCCCTCTGTGTTCTAACGGTCACCCTACCTGCATTACTTATGGCACTGTTTTTTATAAACCAAGCAGCAGAGCGAAATGAATCAGCGGTATCGCAGGCCATGCATACTAACGTTGCAAGAATAGCTTGGGCGACTGAACGACTATTGAGTGAAAATTTAAACGGCCTGGAAACCCTCGCAGACTACATTGCCAATACACGATCTCCTATTAGTGCAGACAACATACTATCGGCTACGCAGGAAAATCTACCTTCATTAAAGCGTATTTCGGTTTTCTCAAGTGAGGGGAAATTGTTACTCAGCACGCACAGAGAAACCACTCTTTCACCCAGAAACGGCAGCAATCACTTTGACTCTCCGCTTTTTCAAAAAACACGATCCAGCCTATCGCAATATGTGTCAGACGCTAAAATCGACAAACCATTTAGCGACGCTGCGGTCATTGTGCTTAGTGTGCCTGTAGTAAAAAATGATTCTTTTGCGGGAGTAGTGCAAGCTTCAATTAGCCTTGATGAACTTGATGACTTGGCTGATAGGGTTATCTCTGGAAAATTTTCGTATGTAATAGTAGACAAATACGCTCGTTCCTTGGCTTCAACGATGGTTGCCAGAAATTTGCTGTTGTCCAATTTCGATTACACGCCTGTAGCGCACCCCTTGATTAATACCTTGGAAGTCATAAATACTGCAAACTCTCAGTACTTGTTAAGTGAAGGCAGAACAAAAAGTGGCTGGTCTATTATCGTATTAGCCGATCCTAAGTTAGTGACAAGCCCCCTGATAGTAAACTTCTATGTGTTAATTTTATCTGCCGTCTTTGTAATTATCGCGTTTTCAATTGTCGCGAGCCAATTGTCAAAGAAGATCACTCGCCCCTTAGAGGACATTGCCGAAAACTATCCGAATAAAAACGTACACCCTCAAATCATGGAAGAAGCTCAGGTCAGCGATGAAATAGTCAAGCTTACTCATACCTTGATATCATCTCATGCTGTAATGAGCGATTTTCAAGCACAACTGAAAGAGCAGGTCGAAAACAAAACGCGACAACTTAAACAACTCAATAAAGAGCTATATTCACTGGCACAAAAAGACGGCCTAACACAATTATTAAATCGTTCGGGGTTTAACCGCTTTGCACTCACCTCATACCGAAATTGCGTGCGTAACCGGATTTCAATGTCGATGATTTTAGTGGATATTGACCACTTTAAACGAGTCAATGACACATATGGACATCCCTTTGGAGACAAGTGCATAAAAACAGTCGCCAAAACACTTCAAAAGCACTGCAAGCGTGATACAGATATTATTGGCCGTTTTGGCGGTGAAGAATTTATCATCATGATTGTAGGTGGGGAGATAAGCGAACATCACACCCGCATAAAGCTCATCACAGACTCAATTAGAAAAAATAGCTTTAATGTTAATAATCAGGAGGTTAACATTACAATCAGCGCAGGAATTTGCAGTATCCTCGATGATTTTTCAATAGATTTCGATGCGCTTATCAAATACGCTGATGAACAGCTATATTTGAGTAAGCGTACAGGAAGAGATAAAACTAGTATCCTTGTTCGATAGTCCAAGATAAACTAAACGACTGTAGAAAATGGAATTCTGTGTGAAGACTAGCGAATGAGTGTTGTAAAAACTTCAAACTTGTACAGAGACATACAAAAATGTCTGTTGTTGTGCTTGCTGACCATCGTCTCCACGCTTTTTTTCTCGTACAACTTATACGGGGAAGCGACACTGTTATTTGGCAGTGTTTTCGTCATTTTATCTTTACAAGTACTACCTCTACGTTATTCATTTATCGTTTTAATTGCCTCATTGTTTGCGCTATTACAATCGAATCAGCCGTCGTTTTTGATCATTTTTCATGCCCTAGAATATTTCGTGATCGCAGGCCTACTGTATAAACGAGTCTTCATAATTTTTGCTGCTTTTATACATTGGTTCTGTATCGGCATGCCTCTGCTGTTCCTATTTTTGTCTATCGCAACTGAACAATTGAGTGCAATTAACGCCATTATTACAATAAACACCGGCCTAAACGGACTATTAAATGCCGCGACTGCGGTCAGTATTTTGATTTTTGTCCCTAAAAAATACCAGTACGACAAGTTATCAAACGAACAACACAAATTAGCTTCAAATATATTCTCGCTTTGTGCTTCAATATTGACTTTACCGCTACTGATTCTCTCATTTGTTTACATTGAAAGTGCTACCGAGGACGATCAAATTACGCTAAAAAGTGAATTGGTATCTAGTAGCTCAGTAGTTTCTCAAATGACAGAAAGCTTTTTACAAACGCACAAACAAGTCATTGAGTATCATGCGCAGTTAGTAAGTTTGGGGGTGCCGTCACAGACAATTAATCAATCAATGGTTTTATCTCAGATAAATTATCCGGCATTTTTTAATATTACCACGGTCGATAGCGACGGGAACTTGTTGTATTTTGCGCCTGAAAACCTCAATGAAAGCGTCAATAGACTGCCTCAATCCTTAAAAAACATTGCTGATAGGCAGTACTTTATCGACGCAAAATTTGGCAGAGAAACGTCAATTTCCGAGGCGATATTGAGTAAAGGCATCGTTGTTGAACCGATGATATCTATAGCTTCCCCGACTTTCCAAAATGACGTTTTTTCGGGCATTGTTTTTGGCGCAATAAATTTAGCGGCAATTAACGAACTTAAAAATAACATTGAACAGTTAACCGAGCAGCCACGACTTGTCATTGTAGACTCAAAGGGTAAAACATTGTTTATCAATGGAGACTTTGAATTATCGCTACTGGAACAGTTCACGCCATTAATCTCTCCTCACTACATAAGCAAGGGCTTATTAGTCGTAAAAATGGATGGACAAAACTATTTTATCAACAAGACAATAAACCGATTCGGCTGGCAGATATATGTGTTGGATGATTTAGGTACTTATGCAAATCACTTAAAAACCAAGTACTTTCGTATTGGTATTGCAATCATCCTAGTAATTTCACTTTTTCTACTCTTTGCCTACAACCTGTCTACACGAATCACCGCGCCACTTGTTGAGCTACTCAACCCTGAAACGCAGGAAAAACCGGCAGAGCACTCAATATTGAGCGCAAGCAAAGAGTTTTCTGACGTTGCCAATAAACTAAAGCGTACACAGTTTTTGATGCAGAGCTTTGAAGATCGTCTAAAGCAGCAAGTGACCGAAAAAACCGTTCAACTCGAGCAACTAAATCTACAGTTAGCGGCACAAGCTCGTGAAGATGGTATGACTCAATTGCTCAACCGCAGTGGGTTCGAAGAATTAGCCTTAAATGCGATTAAAACCAGTTATCGTTTGGGCTTACCTTTTAGTTTGGCATTACTAGACATCGACTATTTCAAACAGATTAACGATACTTATGGTCATCCGTTTGGCGACAAATGCTTACAGGCTTTTTCAGCATTAATGCAACGAAATTGTAAACGGGATACTGATATTATAGGTCGTTATGGTGGCGAGGAATTCATTATTCTGATGAGTGGTAAGGACGTTGAGTCACATCATAAAATGATGCAGTCAATTCACGAGCAAACTGCCTTGCTCAAATTACATTCAGCCAGTGGCGAAGAGGTCACATTTACTGTCAGTATTGGCGTCTGTAGTATTCTCGGGAATGTCAATTTGACACTCCATGACATTGTTGAGCTGGCGGACGAACAACTGTACAAATGCAAAAGAGCCGGTCGTAATCGGGTTTCGGTAGTAAACTATGGCTTTAAGTCCGAAGATCCAAGTGAATAGAGGCTGGGCAAAAATAGCTTACTAAGGTCAATAGACCCTAGTAAATAAGCACAAGGAGCATCATTGAGTATGTGGGGTATTAAGTCTTTGTTTATTTTTCCAATTCATCTGCTTCTGCAACTTAGCAATATGAGTTTTTGGGGAATATTGGTTATTATACTTGGCTTTTTTAAACTGCTCCTGCCAATAAAGTCGCTTCAACCGACAATACTCAGCGTTATGCATTACTTTTATATGAGTTTTAGTGTGATTAGTGTCGCATTGATCAAAATATTCAACAAACCCGAATTAAATATCACGATTGATCGAGCACTTTCTGAGAATAAATGGTACCTAATTATCGCTAACCACATCAGTTATCTAGACATTATCTTGTTAATAAACTTCTGTAATAAACGCATCCCTCCTCCAAAGTTCTTCCTGAAAAAAGAACTAATTTGGCTTCCTATCGTTGGTTTAGCTGCTTGGGCCATGGATATGCCTTTTATGCAGAGATATAGCAAAAAATTTTTAGCACAGCACCCTCATTTGAAGGGCAAAGACATTGAGACCACGCGCCGTTCTTGCCAAAAGTATATAAATCAACCCACTACCGTTATCAATTTTGTAGAAGGCACGCGTTTTACAAGTAAAAAGCAAATCAGCAGCGGCAGTTCCTATACACATTTACTGCGTCCTAAAGCGGGAGGTATTGCATTTACCCTCGCTTCAATGGGAGAACTTTTTAGTGAAGTCCTCGATATTACCCTAGCCTACCCCAACACCAAGCACCCCATGATGGACATGCTAGGGGGTAGAATGAACAAAATAGTGATTGATGTGAAAACAATCCCAGTGCATAACAAGATCATTGGTGATTACTTTGAAAACGAGACCTTCAAGAAAAATTTCCAATTATGGCTTAATGAACGCTGGCAAGAAAAAGACCAACGTATCAGACAGTGGCTAAATTAAGCAGCACTAGCGGAACAAAAATAGATATGACGACAAGTACGCCAATTTTCTCTAAGTACATATTAAGCTTACTCGATTTACTCGATTTGAGTAAATATTCACTTGACTCTGCCCCATATCAGTTAATGAGTTTCTCTCTATTAATACTGGGGAGTATCATTATGTGGGCAGGAGTAAGGATTCTATTTTTATGGAAAATAACACGAATCGTTAGCCTGACAAAAACTGACTGGGATGACTACTTGTTACAGGTTGGCTTTTTTCGCCGATTAGCCCATCTTTTTCCTGGACTATTTTTGTATTACGCAAATGAAACTGTCAACTCAATGTCGAGTATTTCATATGCCTTAATCCACTTCAGTGCCAGCTTATACTTGATTGCAACAAGCTTTTTAGTACTGCAAGCTTTAATTAGTGGTATCGACAAAATATACCAAGCGTCGACATTCGCCAAAAAAGCGCCCATTACGGGTTTTGTGCAAGTTACTCGCTTACTCGTAACTATCGTCACTATATTTCTCATTATTTCGCTGCTAATTGGTCAGAGTCCTATCTATTTGTTGTCTGGACTGACCGCCATCGCTGCCGTTTTGTTGCTGATTTTTAAAGACACAATCTTAGGTTTTGTTGCAGGGATTCAAATCGCCGCAAATAGGATGTTTAATGAGGGGGACTGGATAGAAATCCCGAAATACGGTGTTGATGGCGACATAGAAGAAATCGGTTTAACAGTAGTAAAAGTACAAAATTGGGACAAGACTATCGCCACTATCCCGACATATGCATTAACGGCAGAGCCAGTAAAAAATTGGCAAGGCATGAAAAAAGCAGGAGGAAGGCGTATAAAACGTGCCATCAATATCGACATGGATAGCATTAGCTTTGCAACTCAATCAGATATAGAAGCATGGTCAAAATTTATATTGCTCGAGACTTATTTAAAAGACAAAACAAAACAGTTAGCCGACAATGTCAAACAAACGGAGTCCCAGAATAAAGATCTCATTAATACGCGCAAGCTAACCAACGTCGGCACTTTTCGCGCGTATATCGAAAATTATCTAAAGGAACACTCACTCATCAACCAGCAACTAACTTGTATGGTTCGTCAACTTAAACCGAGTGAAATTGGGTTGCCAATAGAAATTTATTGTTTTACAAAGACAACAGAGTGGATTGAATATGAACAAACACAAGCAGACATTTTTGACCATATATTGTCTTTAGCCCCTATATTTGGACTAAGCGTGTATCAAAGAATAGGTAACCACAGCAAGTGACTCCCTATCTTGTCAAAAAAATGAAGGGGTAGAATATAGCCCTTATAAATTATGCAAGTGCGTAAGCCATTACTGCAGTAATCACTAAACCTGTTACGCCAAAAAATCCATATTCTACACGCTCTTGCATGGCGGCAGCACCTTGCTTATTCGAAATAACACTCATAACAATACAACTTAACCCCAATATAAGCGCCAAAAACAAAACGCCCAATTTTAATGTGTTTAGAATGTCGTTCATAAAATACCTTATTCAATATTCGAGATGCGGTGAGATTCTATTAGACGTTCAGCGACGACAAAGCAGAATCACGCCCATATATTTTAAAGCTTTTCTAGGGTCTGTTGGCCTTTGGTGTACAGACCCTAGTGAGTATTATACGCAAAGTTTTGACTGTCTCCATGCTTCTACTGTCTTTTTTTAGATAATATGATCTTAGTCAAATTAACTAAATAATAAAAAAACTCACTATTTTTATCGTCAAAGTAGTAAATATATAAAAGAAGACAAGCGTAAGTAACTGATTTAAATAACGATAATTATTGGCTTAGTGATTGCTTTACATCCAAACATATAACATTGCGTATCAAGCCATAAAGGATCAAGATTCATGAAAAAATGTATATTCATTATTACAACACTGCTAAGTACCGCTAGCTTACATGCAAATGCTCATGACTTTAATAGCATCGGCAATAAGTGCGATATTAATTTTGAAGGAGAAGTACGCATCACCAATGGGCAAATTGCAATCCAACATGGGGAAAGTCAAACGCTCATCATCGAAAAGTCTGGGGAAGTACACCAAACAGGGCATTCACTAGATTTGAACAGCCAACAAAAAGATATTGCAAGCCGTTATTACAAACAAATTAACCAAGCAGTACCGCAAGCCGTTTCTCTCGCTGAAGATGCCGTTGAGATTGCCAATACAGCTTTAACAAAAGTATTTACCGGCTTTTTCGGAGACGATAGCCAGTTTGTCAAATCAATGAATGACAGTATTTTAGCCATTGAAAAAGAAGTGAAATCCGCAATATTCCCTGAAGATGGCGTGATTGTGTTTGGTAAGAGTGTTTTCACAGATGGCGGCAACGTTTCTGGTACCTTAGGCAAACAAATTGAAGATACTGTTGAAGCTTTGATCTCAGAAGGCATGGGGGAGATCTTTATGGCGCTTGGTCGGAGCATGCTGAATGGTGACGGTAATTTCTCTGACTTTGAAGCTAGAATGGAAAAGTTGGGTGCAGATATTGAATCGGAAGTAGAAACACAAGCCGCGAGCCTAGAACATAGTGCCAAGGCGTTTTGCGATTCACTCGTCGAACTAGACAAAACAGAAACGCAATTGCAAACTATTGAAGCATTTAAAAATATCGATATGATTAACGTCAAACAACGCACATAATCCAAAAATCTAGAGTGTAAATGAGAGTTACTATAATTGGCCTTGGTTGGTTGGGACATTCCTTAGCGCTTCGTCTGTCCCAACAAGGCGCTGATATTGTCGGCACTGTTAGACAAACAGAAAAACAGAAGCACCTAAATAGTAATGGTATTTGTACTCATTTATTCGACTGTTATCAGAGGATTGACAAGGCAACAGCAAATGCCTTGTTTTCTCAAAGGCATATTGTGATTAACATTGCTGCTGGCAGACGCAATATTGAACCTAAACGATACTTTGACGCCATCAAGTCACTGATTGACACAGCTAAAACTGAAGGTTGCAATAAGATACTGTTTGTCAGTACAAGCTCAGTTTTTGCTGAAGGTGCGGGTGTAGTGACGAACGACACACCCACTTCCCCAGAAACAGCGTCAGGGCAAGTCCATGCTGATATAGAAACTTATCTACTTTCTAGCTATTCACAAGCTACCGTCTTGCGCCTAGCAGGTTTAGTTGGACCTAACCCAGAAGTTGGCTATCGTCACCCCATATATTCACTGTCAAAGCGTAAATCCTTAGCAAACCCGCACGCGCCAGTAAACTTGGTGCATAAAGCCGACGTTATCGCAGCAATCCAATCTATTCTGATGAACAACTTTGATCGTCAGGTGTTTAACCTGTGCAGCCAAATACACCCCAGCAGGCAAGAGTATTATAGTTGGTGTGCACTAAAACTAGGCCTGCCTCTCCTAAATTTCGAGACAAAAACTACGGCCCAAAGCACAACGCAGCTTACCAAAACCAAAACAATTGAAGTTAAAGGCACACTCAAAGCATTGGGTATTGCGCTGCAATACCCCTCCCCTTTTGATATGTTACCTTAACCAACGATTGACACACCAAAGTATTTAAGTGCCACTGTATTCAAGAATATTGCTGCAAGAATAATAGGGATAAAGGTACCTAGTGAAAAGTCGACGTATTTTTGTACCCAAGTGTCTTTATATCCTTTGCTCCCCAGCGTCACTTCATCATTAAATTGTTTTTTGCGCCAACGGTAACTGACAAACAAACATATCAACAAACCATTTAAGGGTAGGATTGTGTCGTAAAACACATCATATACTAGATCAAAGAACGACTTATCGGCACCCGCATACACCATAAATTTAGTAAAAAACTCAACAAAGCCAAAGGACAGAGCACAAAATACTGAAAGCACAATAAGTAATACACCACAGATAATCAGTGAAGTTCTTCTTGTTACTTTTTTCTCACTCATCAGCGATGCCACAGGCACTTCAAATATAGACACTAAAGAGGTAATGGCTGCAAAAAATACTAACAAAAAGAAAATACTCGCGATTGCACTTGCTCCCACATAGCCCACTGAATTTTGCATTTCTAGAAAAATCTGAGGTAAGTAGGAAAAGATCATTGAGATAGAGCTTTCACTCAAAGAAGCCGTATCCACGCTAGGATTAAACGAAAATATAGCAGGCAATATCATCAGGCCAGCGGTAAACGCAACCGCTGTGTCAGTCAGTGCTACTAGTTTTGCCGACTGAGGTAAATCTGCTTTCTTATCGATATAACTACCGTAGGTTATCATTATGCCCATTCCTAAGGACAGCGAAAAGAAGGCTTGTGACAACGCACCATTTACCACACCAGCATCGATTTTTGAAAAATCAGGGACGAGATAAAACGTAACACCGGCCATGGCATTGTCGCGAGTCAGCACAAAAACAACCAACGCTAACAACATAATAAACAAAGCTGGCATTAATATTTTGGCGGCTTTCTCTATCCCCTGCTTTACGCCGCCTTGAAGAATAAAGTACACAATTAGCAGTACCCCAACCATGTAAGCGAACAAAGAATACGATGTGATGAAGGAGCCGAAGGTTTCAGGTTCGGCAAGCTTGTCCAGATTGCCTATCAGCGATTCGAGCAAATAACCAAAAATCCACACGGTAATCACTGAATAAAACACCGCTATCATAAAAGGGGTAACAATGGATAACCATCCTGCAAAGCGCCACCCGCAGCTGCCACCACTTAAGCTTGTGTATGCCCCTAGAGGATCCTTTTGACTGGCTCGACCCGCGGTCATTTCTGCCACCATAACAGGCAAACAAATAAAGCATACAAACAAGGCATACATAACTAAAAATGCACCGCCTCCATTTTTAGCCGCTCCTACAGGAAAACCGACCAAATTCCCTATACCCACTGCAGAACCTGCTGCCGCTAAAATAAAGCCCAACTTAGAGCCAAACTGTTCTCTACCACCTGCCATCAGCCATCCTTATTTATTATTTTTTTAACTTATATTGCCTTCACCTGTAAATCTGCCATTAACAAAGTCGTCATAAACCCTTCCATGGGGACTCCTAAAAGGCTTCCTTGCCTTTCAGGCTTTGTTAATGCCAGAATTACAGGTGAAGGAACTGTAAGCGTTTTGAATTTTTATTTATTTCAATGTGATGGTAGCAAGCATCTATACAAATGTCTGCCCCTCAATTTGAGCATGTAACACTAGCTTCAAAAAGTATGTTGAATATCCTAGCCTTACCAAGGAATAGGCTTTCCAGCCCAATCCAAAAAGTAAGGAGAATCTTCAAGCTCAAGTGCTTGTGTGAGCGCAACAAGTTGGTTTGCGGTAAATGCAGGGGTAAAAAGCTTCTCTGGTTTGACTCTTGATTGAAAGGGTTTTGATAGACCCGTATCAACCGTTCCAGGATGATAGCTTAGTAGTCGTGTATTCGGGCTGCGTCTGGCGTATTCTACGGCAGCACTTTTAATCACCATATTTAAGGCAGCTTTGGAACTTCTGTAGCCATACCAACCACCTAAATGATTGTCTTCAATACTGCCTACTCTGGCAGTAATTAGCGCGATTACCGCATAGTCTTTGTGCATGACGTTCACAAGATGCTTCAGCCAGAGTGAGGGCAACACGGTGTTAATTCGAAAATACTCCAAAAACTGTACCTCATGCATATCTTCCAGTCTTTTTTCAGGTTTAAGTTTACCGTCTCCACCAGTGTGCAAAACACCTGTGCAAATATAGACAGCATGAAATCGCTCCCCCATGCCTTTTATCTGTTGAATAAAACTAGCGATTGCTTCTTCGTTACTGTCAAGCGCAATATGCGTTACCCGTGTATCAGTATGATGAAGCTTTTTTTGACGCGATACTGCATTAATCGCGGTATAGCTAGGATCTTTTGATAAATTGTCGACTACTGCGCGGCCAATACCACCACTTGCACCTACCACTAAAACACGTTTTTGACTCATTTCAATTTGATCTCGCAGTTATCTTCACAACGTTTTTTGCCTGTTATCCAAAAAGAGAGCTTGTATCGATGCTTAGCGAACACCAGATAAGCTTTATCCGCGAACCAACGAAGTAGAGGCCACCGCAGCGGCGCATACAGCCACCCCACACCAACTAAACTCCACGCTTTGTGTGTCACATCCAAACCAATGTAAAGCTTGCCGTTTTCATCAATACCATGAATGCGTGCGTCAAGCTCATTAATGTCTAGGTCAGGAAATTTTCGGCTAAAATCACCTGCATGTATGTTTTCAAACTGCAGGTTATTTTCCTTGTCTTTTCGAATTAAATGCTGCATTTCTTTTACACACAGTGGGCATTTGCCATCATAAAAAATTGTAAAAGCCATATGCCCTTCCCTATTTATCTGAAATAACACTGTTCTTCGCAGCTAGATGATGCTAAAAATCACGGCGGGACATACTCGGTAGGTCACCCTCCTTTGTCGCAAATCCGCTGCGAGTATATCTATATACACTTTGATTTTTCATCCCTGAAAAATAAATTTTGCGACAAAGGAGGGTGACCTACCGAGTATATCCCGCCGTGCGCTTAACAAAGGTATATACTACAAATATTGTTAAACAGATGACTTGAAAATTGATATTGGTGTACACACTTCTGTAAGTAATATATTACAGGCAGGAAAACCCTATGTCAGAAGAGCGCATAACCCTAGCGGGCGGATGTTTTTGGTGTATCGAATCAGCATTTAACCAAATTGAAGGCGTGATCAGTGCTTTTTCTGGGTACGCTAATGGCGACACAGAGAACCCTACTTATGAAGCAGTTTGTACAGGTAATACTGGCCATGCTGAAGTTGTGCAAGTGAGTTTTGACACAAATATTATTTCGCGTAGAGAAATACTCGAAATTTTTTTTGCCTTGCATGACCCGACTCAACTCAACCGCCAAGGTAATGATATTGGCACGCAATACAGAGGAGGAATCTATTATACCTCAAATGAACAAAAAGAAGAGGCTGAAGCAATCTTGAAAGAAATGCGTGACGAAGAGATATACTTGGCACCCATCGTCACTGAAGTCAAAGCACTATCGTCTTATTTTCAGGCAGAGGACTATCACCAGGATTACTTTAACAATAATCCTGAAAATGTTTACTGCAACATGGTCGTTGCCCCAAAACTCGCAAAGTTCAAGAAAACCTTTGCGAAAAGACTTAAGGCATAAAGCGGCAAATGATAGGCTCAGTTTAACTTCTGCAGACTCTCATCTTATTCACAGACCCTAGTTAAACCAAGCATCATCAATTGCTAGCTGAAACAACAAGGGAGAAAATCTATCATAGGCGGTTTTGTCTTGGGGGCAGACGAGATTTTTGTGATAGTTTTCTTTCCACGGATCATTAACCAAATAAATCGTACCATCGGCAATGGCAACCCCCTCCAACGATGCGTTATCCATCAAATGAAAGGCAGCACAATTCTGACTGGTGTTTGACGGAGCAAAAAACTCAAGAGGGACGATTACTGTCTCCTTTTGCTTTTGGAGATCTATGATCCAAAGTTCATTGTCGTTTCTTGCCGCCGCGACTAAATAACCATCGCCATTTGAGCGATAAAACACATCCATACCGTTAATAGGGTGACTACCACTATCAAATGTTGGCAGTTTAAGCCCAGCATCCTTAACCCTTGCAAATAACAAGCTATCAAAAAAATCTGAAGACAGAGTAACACTGAATACGCGAGGTTGCCCCGCACCATCTTTTTCGAGACCCAACAACAGTTTTTTATCTTTGGTCAACGCTAGACCTTCAATTCCGTCATTTGGCAAATCAGCTAAGCCGTCATGTGTATCAAATTGAAGTGGTCTGACACCAATTACACGCAAAGCATCACCTTCCTGAACCAAGCGCACCAACAAAGTCGGGTAAGTGGTTGAATTTGAATCGCCATATTGACGCTGACATTCCCCACTCAACGGTTCGCCTCGGCTCGCATCTTCCGTTACCCAAATCCATGCATCGTCCAGATAAGGATCAGGTACTAATGCTTCATAATCTGGCTCTCCCGCCAAGTAGCTGTAAAAACATGAATTTTTAACGAACTCATCAAAAGCCATCCCTTCCGATTTGTTGATCACACGGGCGGAATTGGGATCGATCATATGCAGCCGTTTTATTTGACTCTCATCCGCGCTGGCATCGGAAACCGAATAAAGTACGCCATCCTTCATAACCAAGCCAGACGTCTGAGGATTGAGCATTGTGCTACCGTCTTTTTCGAGAATCCACTTTCCTTGTAGGGTATTGACTTGCGGCAGAGACGAGCACCCAAGGAGACTCATGATCATGCAGCACGCAAAGATTGATTTACTTTTATTCATTATTAAATCTAGCACCAGCACTTTTCTAATAGTCTCAGCATGTTATGCTATAACGCATAGATAACCAAGCCGTGAAATACAATTAATTGCCACTTCAAATGCAGTCTCTCCCCCTTATCATTGCCGGGCCAATATTAAGAGATACAACGGCGAGCAGCTTTAATGTTTGGCTGGTAAGTACACGAGCAATTCAGGCCAGTTTATTACTGTTTGACGAAGCACATGAATCTATCACACTCAAGTGCACAGAACAGCTTTCTTGGCCTATTGGAGAAGCCTGTTATATCCACCTATTTACCGCTGAACTAGGCAAAAACAAACTATGCGGTGGTAGTCGATATTATTACGACCTCAATATATCTGAACAAGGTGAGCTAAGCGCTTTACTGCCAGCGCTCACATACGAAAATCAAGGCTCAACTCTCCCTCGTTTTAGTTTTCTTTTCGCAAACAAGTTAACAAATGTCATTCATGGTTCGTGCAGAAAAGCTCACCACTATGCAAAAGACGCACTACCCCAACTCGCGAACTTAGTTTCTCCTACTCAAGCCAAACAGGATATTCCGGATCTCGTATTAATGACCGGTGACCAAGTCTATATTGATGATGTTGCCGGTCCAATGCTGCACGCCATTCAACAAACTATCACTTTGCTTGGACTATTTCATGAGGATATCTCAGGCAGTACGATAGCGTCATCTGCAGATCTTCTCGGTCACGCGCATTGTTTTTACGAACGCGCGTTGCTTTTGCCCAAAACCGAGGGAAACAAGGATTTGTCAAAAGCATTCTTTAAAGCCAAGCAAAAGCCGGTTTTTACCTCTGTTAATGCCGATAATCACCTGATCGCCTTAAATGAAATGTTAGCGCTGTATCTTTTGTCTTGGTCTTCTAGGCTGTGGTCATTCATTGATTTGCATCCACCACAATTAAAACCGGAGTATATAGAGCGCTACAACAAAGAAAAACAAAACATTGAAGCGTTCGTCGAAAGTTTACCTGCCGTCGAAAAGGCACTAGCACACGTGCCTGTTTACATGATATTTGATGACCACGATGTTACCGATGACTGGAATCTAACGCGCGGTTGGGAAGAACAAGTTTATGGCAACCCCTACTCACGACAAATCGTTGGCAACGCAATTTGCGCGTATTTTTTATGCCAAGGCATTGGCAACCCAAAGCAAAAACTAACGCCATTGATTGAGGCTGCAAACCAAACTTTTACTGAAGATGGAATAAAAAATCATCAAGCATTTTTGACGCAGCTCTTTGACTTTGACCAATGGCATTATAATTTGTCCACATCACCGCCTATCCATGTACTGGATACTCGCACACAGCGTTGGCGCAGCGAATCTAACCCAAACAAACCGTCTGGTCTAATGGACTGGGAGGGCTTATGCGAACTTCAGCAGAACATAATGGGTAAACAATCAGTGATTATGGTCTCAGCAGCACCAGTTTACGGTGTCAAGTTTATCGAAACGGTACAGCGTATTTTTACGGCATTTGGTGGCGCCTTAATGGTCGACGCCGAAAACTGGATGGCACACAAAGGTACAGCAAGTGTGATGCTGAATGTGTTTAGGCATATAAAAACTCCACCAAATTTCATTATTTTGTCAGGCGACGTACACTACTCTTTTGTATACGATGTGTCTTTGCGCTTTCGTCGGAACAGTCCTAAGATCGTGCAATTTACTTGCTCTGGCATTCACAACCAGTTCCCACAAAAACTTATTAATTTTTTCGACCGCTGCAACCGATTGTTATACGGGCATCGTTCACCTTTAAACTTTTTGACACAACGCAGAAACATGTCGGTCAAGCAACGCCAGCCAGAGAACCAGCATGGCGATGTTGTAAACGCTTGTGCCCTTGGTTTACTGCAGCTAAGCGAAGATGGCACCGAACAAACATGTAAATTAATTTGTGCTGATGGCAGCACGGTTGAATTTACTCAACAAACACAAGACTAAAATAACATGCGTATCGCGATTTTTTACGGCTCCACTACCTGCTATACAGAGATGGCGGGAGAGAAAATTCAAGAAACTCTGCATACTCTGACCGCGCAAACAATCCCTATGTTCAATATCAAAGATACCGCGCTAAAAAAGTGTGAAGAATTTGATTTCATTGTCTTTGGTATCTCAACTTGGGACTTTGGCGAGTTACAAGAAGACTGGGAATCAACCTGGGATGACATTCGTTCATTGCAGCTAACAGGCAAAAAAGTAGCGATTTATGGCCTTGGTGACCAACTGGGTTACGCTGATTGGTTTCAAGATGCTTTGGGTATGTTGCATGATGAAGTTGTCGCGCTGGACGCTGATATTATCGGCTATTGGCCTAACGAAGGTTACGAATTCGCTGCGTCAAAAGCCTTGACAGCAGACCAAACGTATTTTGTGGGTTTAAGTCTTGATGACGAAAACCAATTTGATTTGTCGCATGAGCGCATTCAACAATGGTGTACTCAGATTGTCGAAGAATACACGCAGTAGCTGTCTTTATATCTTTGTTGACTGAGAAAAATCAAAATTAGTGCAAAGTTTTTAACACTTAGCTCTATGCTTTTGTACCGGAATAGTTATACTATAAATATTATCGAATAGAAAAAAGAGCTGGAAAATGAAGAGAAAAAAACACACAGCCTCAGATGACGACGCGCAAATTGATATGACCCCGATGTTAGACATCGTGTTTATAATGTTAATATTCTTCATCGTAACCACAACCTTCTCATCAGAGCGTGGTTTGATGGCGAATAGACCTAAAGATAATCAAAACAATAATCAGCCTTCAAAAGCATTGTCCATACGCATCGATGCCAATGGTCAAATTCAAATGGGTGGACGTATTGTTGATATTCGCCGTGTAGTGGCTAACTCACAAACTTACCTAGCAGAAAATGACACAGATACTGCCGCTATTCAGGCTCACGAAGATACCGATCATGGCATTGTTGTGCAGGTCATGGATCAGGTAAAAATTGCCGGCATACAAAACGTTTCCGTTTTGGTCAAAAAAGACTAAACACGCAAATCAAAATAAAAAAAGCTGGCATATGCCAGTTTTTTTTTATGTCTGTAATTATCTATTAAGCTTTATTGTGGCGACTTTTATACAGGCTATAAAAAATACTGATTAAGTTGCATGTATTAAAGACCGTCCCGAAAATACTGCCTACCAATATCGAATACATTAGTCCAAGACCTTCAGCAAAAATAAACCACTGCTTTACGCGTTTAGCGCTGGTTAAAACAATAGAACCAATCGTAAAAATCAGTGAACTGGCATATGCAATGAATATTACCCATTCACTTCCCAACCACCACCACTCATAAGAGAAAAACGCGATGTTTGCTAATACAAAAAACACTAAAATGGGATTACCACGATAGTACAAGGCAATAATATTTCTGCTACATGCAAGTGCACAACTGATCCCCGCAGCCAATGCATTTATCATAAAAAAATGTGCACTCAAGCAGGCTAGCGCCGCTGCTGAAATAAGTAAATATTTATTCAGATCGTGCTGACGATAACCAATAAAATTAAGAATCACTGCGAGTGCACCCAAGCACTCAGCAAATATGAGATGATAATTCAAGCAGTAACCTTAGCGGTATTTTAGAATCCAGAAATAATTGAAGAGAATATTTGCTTTATAACAGCTTTTGACGCTTAAACCATTCATCATAACTTAATTCGAATGACTCATCCAAACAATCAGATGGATATGCATACAGACCAAACTTTTGACCTTCTTGATGAATCAGTACTATGGCGTATTTTGGCATTTTTTCAATCTTTTTGTGCATCGGATCCCAAATTGGGACGTTATAGTTGCCCAGCACGAGTATGGGTACGTTAAAACCTGAGATGTCAGTATAGTGATCGGCCACTGGGTTAGGAATGACGGCATATACACAGTGCATGGGTATGTTAACCTGTACCCCATCCCACCAAAATCTATTGACCTTAATTTTTTCAAACAAACTTCGCACACTTTCAGGCAATAGTAGATCCATAAACACAACTCCGTTATTAGTATTGGCAATGTTCCTAATGTCACTTTAGATACACAAATCAAAACGCCAAAGCCATGACGGCCTGTGTTGAGCCATTTTGGAAGGGCTTTTAACACGACTTTGGTTTATGCACCTAAATTTTAAGAAAACACTACCTATCTATTTAACACAACAATTTCTTTCTCACTCTTTATCCACCAATACTGCTATTTACTTTAGAATCAGTTTGTATATCCAAGCAAAATTAATGACGATAGTTATGAGACCTTAGCACTATCGAGAAGTAGCAAGCAGTGTTGCCGAGACCGTATCAGATCAAAGGCCGCTAAGCTAAAAAACTTGTAACCTCACCATTTCTCTTGCAACCTGAATCGCTCTTACCGGTCGATACTTTTTTAATCTCCCTATCAATAAAGGGCTTATCGCCACCAATACATAAGATGCAAACCTTTCCAAAGGGCGATTTATCTGACCAATCGAAGTACGGTCATCATGCAGCAATGGCGGTCTCACTGCCGAAGGGTTATTCAACTGAGGCATAGACAAAATCGCATTTTCTAATTCACCTTTTACGCGTAAGTAAAAATGACGACTCTTCGCGTTTGCTCCGACCGAGGATATCCATACAAAGCTTTTGACTCGCTGTGCGCGAGAAAGTTGCGCGGCAACGTGGATGAGTTGAAAATCGACTTTACGAAATGCTGATTTTGAACCCGCTTGTTTTATGGTCGTACCTAAACAACAATAAACATGGTCAACAGAAAAATAACCTTGATAATCTTGCAGATTTTCGAAATTTATAACGAGTGGTTCAATTTTGCCCGTAGGGTCAAAGTAGCGACTTGCCACTAGAGGGCTTCGTATCAGGCAAACAACCTTCTCATAGCGTTCATCCCAACACAATTCATTTACTAAGGCGCACCCCACAAGCCCTGTCGCCCCTAGTACTAAAGCACTTTTTTTATTATTCATATACGCACGCTTTATGGTACTCTTTTTTAGCCTTAATCTTAACGATAACTATAAATACTAAAAATGACAAAAACGACACTAAGATTTATTGCCACCAGCGTACTAATTACAGTACAAACTTTAACAAGCATCTCTGTATTGGCTAGTGACACCATTAGCATTGAGCGTATATTTCAATCACCTAGCCTCTCGGGCTCTGCTCCGAGTAAATTAAAATTGTCTCCTGATGGCGAGCGCGTCACCTTTATCAAAGGCAAAGCCACGGACTTTGAACGCTATGACCTATGGGAATACCACTTGAAAAGTGGCAAAACCCGTATTTTGTTCGACGCAGATGACTTACACACCGGCAACGAGAACTTATCTGACGAAGAAAAAGCCCGAAGAGAGCGGATGCGGGTGTACGGTAGTGGGATACTTGATTACGCTTGGTCCCCGCAAAGCGATGCCTTGGTTTTCCCACTCGCAGGCGATATTTACTACTACAAACTAGGTAACAAGGCCGCGAAAAAGCTAGTAGAAACACCAGAGTTCGAAACTGATGTACGCTTTTCTCCGAAAGGCAACTATATCACCTACATCCGCAATCAAAATCTTTATGTCACGCATATTGAAAGTGGTGTCGAAGAGGCTGTCACCACTGAAGGTGGCGGTGATATTAAATACGGCATGGCAGAATTTGTATCGCAGGAAGAGATGTCAAGAATGACCGGTTACTGGTGGTCACCTGATGAAAAACACCTTGCCGTTACCAAGGTAGATGAAAGCCCTGTGGATACCATTACCCGTTCAGAAATTTACGCAGACAGCATAAAAATGATTGAGCAAAAGTACCCTAAAGCAGGTACGAACAATGTGCAAATAGAACTGGCTGTGATTAACTTAGATGACAAGAGCAAAAGTTGGGTACCACTGAGTAATACAAAAGATATTTACTTAGCAAGAGTTAAGTGGATGCACCATAACGCCTTAACGTTTCAGGTACAATCAAGGGATCAAAAGCGCCTCGATTTAATGGCTTATCACCTTAACACCCAACAAGTAAGCACGCTAATAAGTGAAACAAGTCCAACATGGATTAATTTACATGATGATTTGTACTTCTCTAAGCAGCAACAAATTATCTGGGCATCTGAAAAAGACGGGTACAAACACCTGTATTTACATGACAATAATGGAAAACAGCTAACGCAGCTAACCTCTGGAGACTGGGTAGTAGACAGTATCTCAGCAATTGATTTTGAAAATGAGCTTATTTACTTTACTGGTCGCAAAGATAGTGTCACTGAACGTCATATATACAGTGTAAATATGCAAACAAAAAAAATCACTCGTTTATCAACACCCGGCTACTATCACAGCCCCACATTTAGTAAGGACGCCTCTGCCTACGTAAACAATCGTTCAAGTATCAATACCCCTCCACAAGTAAGCTTACACAATAGCGAAGGAAAACGCCTAACTTGGTTAAGTGAAAACAAAATCGACACTACCCACCCACTGGCAGATTTTCAGGCTCAATGGGTAAAACCGAGTTTTGGTAAGATCAGGTCTCAGGATAATACGACAGATTTACACTATCGTTTGTACACACCCAAAGAGCTAAAGGGAAAGCACCCCGTCATTGTTTATGTTTATGGAGGCCCTATTGCGCAAGTTGTTACCAATCGTTGGGCAGGCAACCGAGGTTTATTGTTTCAATATTGGGTAAATAAGGGCTACGTCGTATTTAGTATAGATAATCGTGGTTCCAACTATCGAGGCAAAGCCTTTGAGGATGTGCTCTACCGTGCCATGGGAGACATTGAGGTTAGCGACCAAATCAGTGGCGTTAACTTTTTAAAAAGTTTAGACTATGTTGACCCAAACCGAATTGGCGTATACGGACACAGTTATGGTGGCTACATGGCTCTAATGAGCATGTTTAAAGCTGGCGATTATTTTACAGCAGGGGTATCAGGCGCACCAGTAACTGACTGGCGGCTGTATGACACACACTACACAGAACGTTATATGGGTAACCCAAACATTGTAGACAAGGCGTACACTGACGCCAGTGTGTTTCCATACGCACATCAACTTAAAGGTGAATTGCTCATATACCATGGAATGGCTGACGACAATGTCTTGTTTACGCACAGCACAATGCTTTACAAACACCTTCAAGATCTGGCTTTGCCATTTCATACAATGGACTACCCAGGTAAAAAACACAGTATCCGTGGTAAACAAACGGGTACTCATCTATACAATACGATCACGCGATTTTTTGATACGCATTTGGACAACAGGCAACAACATTGAGCAGTATACAGTTTGCAGACATTCTTGCGGCACAACAGCGAATTTCACCTTACATAAAAAAGACCCCCATTTTGTCCTCTTCCATGCTCAACCAATGGCTTGGGCATGACATTTTTTTTAAAGCGGAGTGTATGCAAACCACAGGCGCTTTTAAACTAAGAGGGGCGACTAACTTCTTATTGAAAGCACTTGAAAACAACCACCGTCCTAACAAGATTGTTGCTAGTTCGTCGGGAAATCATGCTCAAGCCGTGGCCTACATCGGAAATAAACTCGGTATACCTACTTGTATTTATGCCAGCGAGAGTATATCGCCCATTAAAGCAAGTGCTACGCGTGCATATGGCGCAACACTGAAACTATACTCAAATAGACTTTTGGCTGACGAAGCCGTGAGAGAGGCTGCACAAGCCGATCACTGTGCTTGGATCAAACCTTTTAATGACGCCGATGTCGTTGCGGGTCAAGGCACGGTTATCGCCGAAAGCTTGTCTGAACTCGACAACATAGACGGTATATTTGCGCCTTGTGGCGGAGGTGGCTTATTGAGTGGTTCACTAATTGCCGCCCGCTCCTTATCACCCCATACACAGGTGATTGGAACAGAGCCGTTAGCAGCAAACGATGCTGCAGATTCATTGAGACAGGGAAAGATTGTGAATCTACCCACTGCACCAGAAACACTCGCTGACGGCGCGGCGACTCCGGCTGTCGGAGAAGTAACTTTCCCATATTTACAAGCCTTGGACGATTTTTATGAAGTAAATGAAGAGGCAATAAAATACTGGACCCAATGGTTGCACCATATACTCAAAGTACACGTTGAACCTACATGTGCTATGAGTATGGCAGCCGTCACAAGTTGGCTGGCTAAACAAACATCTCGAAAGCGCGTTCTGGTCATACTCAGTGGCGGAAACATCAGTGCCCAGTCCATGCAAATGATCTGGCAAGATGACTACTTAAGCGATTTGCCCAGTCTTTGATCTGGCAGTATCAACAAAGACATAAAGCCTTTGTTGGCGCACTAATCCAGCGTATCGTCAGCACGGTTCAAGCGTTCAGACCGAATCTAAGCAATGATTGCCCAAGTTATTGGTATAAGGTTTTTATCCAACGCGCTTCGTTAATAAAGTTCCACGTCCATGAATTCCACTTTGCATCCAAACCTTTTTCTATAATTTTGTCTTCAGACATACCTTCTTGTTTTAATTTTTGCACGTAGGCGTACGTTTCTTTGATCATTTCGACGAATATTTTCAAGTCTTGTTTGGTAGACAAAGGACCATGACCAGGAATGATTTTAGTATCTTCAGAAATACGCGACAGCAAGGTCTCAACTGACTCGATGTAACCTTTCACGTCTCCACCGGCTCCTAGGTCAATGTAGGGGAAGAGACCAGCAAAAAACAAATCGCCAGTATGCAGTACATTCGACTTTTCAAACCAAACAACACTGTCTCCATCAGTATGTCCTTTTTCTAAATGAATAACATGGATAGTATCGCCGTTTAAATGAAATTTTATGCCATCTTCATAAGTCACTACAGGTAGCGCCCCAACACTAATTTTTTCATTTGATGCAAGCCGAATTCGCACATTATCATGAGCAAAGACTGTTGCTCCTTTTTTCTTTTGAAAAAACTCGTTTGAGCCAGTGTGGTCACCATGATAGTGCGTATTGATGACATACTTGGTAGGCGAACCACTGAGAGCCTGTAAAGCTCTATCTATTTTTTCTGCCAATGGGGCGAACTGGTCATCAACAATTAACACACCATCATCTCCTGCAGATACACCAATGTTTCCACCTGCTCCCACTAACATGTAGACCGATTCAGCAACAGGAATCGTTTCTATTTTTACTTCTGCGAATCTATTTCGCGCTGTACAAGGTAAACTTGCGAAGATTACTACCAACAATACCAACCAGTTTTTCATTTATATTCCTTCTGTCGTAACGTGAGCTTATATGCGCCCACAAAAATATAGAGGATTAAACAATCCTCATTCTAAAGTGAGTGAGAGCTGTGTTGATTCGTCGTTCTTTTCAGCAACACCAATGTGTATGCCTAAAAGTCGAACAGACTTACCCTTTCCTCTTAAAAAAGCTTCATGCAATAGCGCCTTGAAAACCTCTTCATCAAGGTTTTGATGTTTTTGCTCTTTTGTTGTTTGGACAAAGTCCTCAAATTTTATTTTGACACCGACCTTATCTACTCTGCAAGCGTCAATATAAGCACGACCACGTTGTTTTAACTCAGGTAACAACTTGTTTATTAAGTATTGGTAAAGTTGATCACAATGCTTCAAGTTCGCGGAAAAAGTATGCTCTACACCCACCGATTTTCTGACTCTGGACACTTGTACCTTGCGATTGTCGATACCATTGCACTTACTCCAAAGCGACAAACCAAATTTACCAAACTGCTCTACTACCTTATGCTTAGCTAAATTTCGAATGTGACGTCCATGCGTCCATCCAAGCGCAGCGAGTTTTTCAAAGCTGACCTTCCCCACGCCTGGGATTTTCTGTAAAGGCAGATCCATCAAAAACGTATCCATTTCTTCAGGCTTGACCAAAAACTGCCCATTTGGTTTATTTAAATCTGATGCAATCTTCGCGACAAACTTCAAAGGCGCGATACCAGCAGACGCAGTCAACTGAAGCTCTTCATATATTGCTTGTCTAATTTCCTTGGCAATAAGGGTTGCTGAACCATTGCATGCTTCTGAATCAGTGACGTCTAAGTACGCTTCATCTAGAGACAATGGTTCAATTAAAGGCGTATAACGCGCAAAAATTTGCCTAATTTGCCCACTGATTTCTTTATAAATTGACATTCTTCCTGGCAAAACCACCAAGTCAGGACATTTTCTTATCGCAATTGCAGTCGGCATGGCAGAATGCACACCATATTTTCGAGCAATATAGTTGCAGGTAGACAGTACGCCCCTCTGACGCGAACGCCCTCCAACAGCAACGGGAAGTGATGCCAATTCTGGCCTGTCGCGTATTTCCACAGAAACGTAAAATGCGTCCATATCTATGTGTATAAACTTTTTCATTTTTAGGGTCTGTCGGTTTGGGTGTGCACCACATTGAGAAGCCAACTAAATATACTTGTATATTAATACAGCATAACCATTTATTACAGATCCGACTTTATAGTTGCGCTTGCTGAGAACTGACAGCTTTTTCTTACGTAAGCTCATGATAAATATTAACAGTTCGTTAATTTCGACAATCATCAGCAAGTTAATTCGTTCATTATTTAAGCAGAAAAGTAAATCCATATGATGTTACGAGCCATATTAAACATTGATTTAATCAACAAGTGGATGAACTATGAAAACTTTACTTTTTGTTGTCTTAACTGCTCTAAGTACAAGTGCACTAGCACACACAAAAACCGTATCGTATGAAGAATTTACTTTCACCGGTGATGTCGAATATTACAAGTTTTGTAAAGCCGCAGCGACAAACGACACTGATATGTTGCGACAAGCAATTAGACAAAAAGCGCAGAAAATATCACACAATGTCTACCGCAGAGCCATATTGCGGGCAGCTATCTCTGCTGAACGAGGAGTTAAGTGCAATGAAACGGACTTATTGACTTTTGCTTTAGAAAACAACTCAGCTGACGTTTACAACTACATTCGTCGCAAAACTTAAGTTCGGCGCTATCAATCCTGCTAGTTTTTCAGAAAACTCCAACCACAATGGCAGAGTTTATCTCTGCCAGTTGTGTTATAAAACTTTAATGCGCCTAACCAAGTATGCCGCCAGACCTTGATAAGGTTAGTAATACATTATTTCAATAAATGTAGTCGGACCATATACATTACTAGTAGACATGCTTCGCACTTGAAATACGTTTTCTCCCAAAGAGAGGTTCCATAAAAATTCCTCTCCATCAATTTGTTCCCAAATACCATTGCCAATCTTAACTTGATAGCTTTTAAAATTTTTCATATTGGTATTAAAGCTCATAGCAATCTCGCCTTTTGCGGCAAATCTCCACATATTGTCAATATATTGCTCCTCTGTCTTAATCCCATACTCTTTAAATATCTGTTGAACATTTGAATTTTCGTTTGGTAAAGCTGATAAAGAAACAACCACCTGATTCAGTTTTGGATAAGCAATGTCGAAAGAGTCAGTAAATAATGACTGCGTTGTTCTTCCCATTCCTTGAAATGTCAAAGCTGGAGCCTTGGACTCCATCATCAAGTAAAGATTTTGATATTCCCCATTTATGAAAACACTTGATACGTGAAACCCTAGATAATTACTCAAAAATAATTTGTATTCTTTCGCGGCCACAGCATGATCAAGATTGTTTGCACTGGCATATTTGGAAGTGGTAATAAAATCAATTTGCTCCAACTTTCCTTTGGCTTTCAGTAAATGAATGTCGTAAATATTCAAATACTCGCCTTCATTCATTGCGTAAATACTGAATTGAGGGTCAAAAAAGACCCACTTATTCAAACTATTAGACCATACTTCTGCCGCCACATGCCCTTTCCCCCAGCCACCATATGCAACATCGCTTGATTGCAGACCGACCGTTCTCGAGTAATGCCCCATTGCAGAGAGGATGTCAGCCATCACTTTGCCATACTCAACACAGCGATAACGCTCACCGCGTTCGTGCACGTTTTTAAGTATTTCCAAAGAACTCATCCCATGAGGGGCTTGATTAAAGCCGTCATGTTGCCATTGACTTGCAACCCAATCCATAACTTGAATAAATAGTTGCGGATCAGATAAGTTTTGAAATTTTGCGCGTTCAAACACATACGCGCTAAGTTTTGGGTTTTGGGTCGTCTCTAGTCCCTTAGGATGTGCAAAGGTGGAAGACTGAAAGTTATTGGTAGCTGTAACCTCTATTTTTTTTAACTCATTGCAGCTAGAGGAAAAAGCAATAAATGAAAAAAGTAAAATAAAGCATTTTGCCAAGTTCATAGGCAGCATAGAATATCCTTATAATTTTTTAGCGGTTTCAGCGCAATATTAATGACTTAGGACGACCTTAGTCAAATGATGTGCGAACCTTTTTTTGGCTATGCTCTCTTTTAGTTTTCATACCGAAACTCGATTCATTAACCTGTATACAACATTGCCACATCACATCTTTTGTAGTGGCCGCCATACTGGCGCATGATATCCTGACTATGCTCAAAACCTAACTTCTCGTATAGGTGAATAGCCGCTTCACATTTTTTGTTGGTGAGCAGGTAAAGTTTATTAACCTTCATTTGCTCGGCTTGAGCAATTACATGTTGCAATAAGCGCTCCCCTATTCTGTGGCCGCGCATAGCGCTCAATACGCCCATCTTAGTTAATTCAAACTCTCCTTCAGCCGTTTTTAATAGCGCACAGGTTCCGACGATGCCATGCAAAGCATGCTTTGCAAACCAAATCTCTCCCCCAGGGCGGACAATATAATCATAGGGTTGACTCAATACTTTTTTGTCAATCTCCTCCAACTCAAACATTTGTTCGACCCATTCAATATTTATCACTTCAAAATACGGGGCTAAGTCCTGCTCAAAGGGTAAAAAATGCAAAGCTTCGGAATCAATAGACGATAAGTATGATTTTGTGCGCGTTAGTAAGCTTTTGTTTTTCAAAGAATTTTCGAAACTTCGAACAGCTTGGTAAAAATCGTTCCCCTCTTCACGACTCAAATCAACAGCGGCTTTTTCCACGGCACCCCAGACCATTTGCACATTTTCTAAAGCAACAAAACCCTTGCTACTCAATTGCATTATTTTTTTACGAGCGTCCTTTGTCTCTGGGACAAGTTCAATCAGCTGCACTTCAAGCAATTGTTTGCAAAATTGACTAAGTGCAGGCTGTGACAGACCAAGTAATTCGGACGCCTGTACAACGGATACGCGTTTTTTATCACGCAACAGTGACAACAAACTAAACCACTTAGGTTGGATAGGTAAGTCAAAGGCTTGATAGACCGCGTTAGCATCGGTCATTAATCTATCACTAAGCCTTTTCAAGCGACTCCCCAAACCTAGTTCACCAAATTCATCAAAATAGTCCATCAACTGCCCTTAAAATAATCGTTTATATAATAATTTATATAACTACTTATATTGTTATTTATTTTAAGTGTCAAATAAAAAGTTAACGGTGATTCAAGGTAATGAGTATACGGCGTAGACTTCTCGCTGCGCCGTTTCAACAGCATTAGATCTTCGTCGCTTCCTTCACGGGTGAACCATCAAGTGAAGCATTCTCTCCCTTATTGTAAGGTAGCGCTTCCTGTAACTTTTCTAGTTTGCGCGTTCGTAGTTCTGGTGATCCTGTATGACGAGCCAAATAATTGTATGCGGTCGGGATGATAAATAGCGTCATAAAGGTAGAAAAAATCACGCCTGCAAAGATAACCATGCCGATTACCATACGCGACTCTGCGCCAGGCCCAGTGGCAAGTACCAGTGGCAAAGCGCTAAATACAGTTGTAAAGCCAGTCATAACAATTGGGCGCAGCCGTTGCGTTGCGGCTTTTTTAATCGCCTCCTCAAATTCAACCCCCGCATCGCGCAGTTGATTCGTAAATTCAACAATCAAAATTCCGTTTTTCGCCGCTAAACCAATGAGCATTACCAAACCAATTTGACTGTAGATATTGATGGACATGTCAGCTAAATACAACCCCACGTAAGCACCCACCAAAGCCAAAGGAACCGTAAACATAATGACCAAAGGGTGAATCCAACTCTCAAACTGCGCAGCTAACACTAAGTATGTAACCGCTAAAGCCAAGGCAAATATAAACACAAAACTAGATCCTGACTCTTGATACAACTGTGATTCGCCTTTGTAGTCAATCGAAACTTGGTCGGGCAATTCACTTTCGACTATCCCTTCCAAAAATGTCAACGCTTCGGCGATTGTGTAGTCATCGGCTAAGTTAGCACTAATCGTCACGGCACGCATGCGGTTGTAGCGATTTAAGGTGGTCGACGTAGCCTGCTCTTTAACTGAGACGAGATTGTCCAAGGGAATTAAACGTCCGGTGCGATCGGAGCGAACGTAAATATTGTCTATACTGTCTGGACTTCGATAATCTTCCTCATTTCCCTCAATAATCACATCATATTCTTGGCCGCGATCTAAGAAGGTCGACACACGCCTTTGACCCAACATAGTTTCAAGTGTTCGGCCAATTTCTAAAATTGAAACTCCTAAGTCTGCTGCTCTATCTCTATCAATATCAACCAATAATTGAGGAGAGGTTTCTTTATAATCAGAATCTATACGCACCAAACCGGGGTTCTGTCGCGCTTTGGCAATAACAATATCACGCCATTCAACAAGCTCTTCATAGGTGTTACCTTGCAATACAAACTGTACAGGTCTCCCCAATCCTCTTCCCCCAATCGCAGAGCGCATGATGGCAAAAGCGCGAACATCTGGGATTTGAGAGAGTTTAGCGCTCATTTCACGCATTAGTTCAAAAGTTGAGCGAGGACGCGTTTCCCAACTAGGCATGCCAATGATAGCAATGCCTGCCCTGCCACCAAATCCGGGGGTACGAACCAGTAATCGCTCAATTTCGCCTGATTCTCGATAAGGCATCAACACATCTTCGATTTTTTTAAGGTTACGGGAATTACTCTCAAAACTCGCCCCTTCTTGCGCTTGCATTAAAATGAAGAAGTTACCTCTGTCCTCACGCGGCACAAACTCTTCTTTTAGCTTTCCTTGCATTTGCCAAATTAAGGCCATTGATGCAAGTAACAGTAAGACCATCAGTATCGGTTGACGCAAACTTGTGCCAAGTGCTCGATAATAGCTGCCTTCAAATTTAGCAAAGGCTTTGTCCATCCAAACACCAAAGCCCGAATTTCGCTCCCGTTTTTTGAGCAACTTAGACGCCATCATTGGTGATAATGTGAGTGCAGTGAAACTCGAAAACGCCACCGCGGCTGCAATAGCAAGCGCAAACTCAGTGAACAAGCGACCAATATTTCCCTCTAAAAACACCAAGGGTACAAACACAGAAATAAGCACCAAAGTGGTTGCAATTACCGCAAAACCGACTTCTCTTGCTCCCCGATAAGCAGCAAGAATGGGGGGCTCGCCCAATTCAATTCGGCGATAAATATTCTCAAGCACGACGATAGCATCATCTACCACCAATCCAATTGCTAGTACTAAGGCCAACAGCGTTAATAAATTTATCGAAAAACCAAGCGCAAACATGACAATGAATGCCGCTACCAATGAAACGGGTACGGTTACCGCAGGAATAAGGGTGGCGCGAACATTACCCAAAAACAAATAAATTACGACCACAACCATCAGCATAGCGATCGCAAGCGTGTTGTAGACTTCGTTTATTGATTCTTCAATAAATATGGAAGAATCATAACTCGGTACGATAAAAATGTTGTCAGGTAAGGTTTTTTCAATACGCTCTATTGCTTCTCTAGCGGATCGTGCCACTTCTAGCGTATTGGCTTTGGATTGCTTGATAATACCCAAGCCAATCATGTTCACACCGTCACCGCGAAAATCCGTCTCATCGTCAGCAGCTGTTAGTTCTACATGCGCGACTTCACGCAATTTCACCAAGTAGCCGTCTGCACCAGCCGCAACGGTTAACTCAGCGAAGTCTTCAGGTGATAAGAAACTTCTTGCCACACGAACATCAAAATCACGTTCGTTCGATTCGACTCTACCTGCCGGTAACTCAACGTTTTCAGATCTAATCACGCGTTCAATATCTGTAACCGTGATCCCTCGAGCAGCCATAGCATTGCGGTCAAGCCAAACTTTCATTGCATACGTCCGACCACCACCTAGCTGGATACGAGCGACGCCTTCTGCAATAGATAAACGATCAACCACAAAACGGTCAGCGTAATCGGTAAGTTCCATGACATTTAAATTGGTACTACGCAAGTTGTACCAAATAATAGCATTTTCATCTGAATTTGATTTAGCAACTTCTGGGGGAAGCGCCTGATCAGGTAAATTGTTCAATGCTCGAGATATACGTTCTCTCACATCATTTGCGGCCGCATCAATGTCTCTGCTTAACTGGAATTCAATCGTGATATTTGAGCGACCATTGCGACTTGATGATGAAATGTTCTTTATCCCTTCAATACCACTGATTCTGTCCTCTAAGATTTGTGTAATGCGCGTTTCCACAATATCAGCGGAAGCGCCCGGATATTGTGTGCTTACAGAGACGATAGGGGGGTCGATGTCAGGGTATTCACGCAAAGATAAAAATGTGATTGCCACGACGCCAAATACAAGGAGCAACAAATTGACAACAGACGCAAATACAGGTCGTTTAACAGAAAGATCCGAAATGAGCATTTTTTCTATCCCTAACCAATAATTTTTACGCTTGAACCATCTCTAATACGCAAGGTACCCTCAACCACAACCTTGTCTCCCTCTGATAAACCGTCAACAATTTGCACTAAACCAGGTTTGCGCTCGCCAACAACGACTTCCCTTTTCACAGCTTTGTTATCACCGTTAACCAAATACAGGTATTGCTTATCGCCATCAGGCACCAAAGCACTTTCTGGGACAACTAGTGCGTTAAGCACGCGCTTTTCTATACTTACTTGCAATAACAACCCCGGTCTGAGTTTGAGGTCTTCATTTTCAATGCGTGCCCGTACTCTTATCGAGCGCGTAACAGGGTCAATTCTGGATTCTACATTTGTTATATTGCCAGAAAAGACTTCGCCGGGATAAGCAACAGAAGTTGCACTGATATTTTGCCCATTTGCAAGGCTCGCAAGGTGATTTTCGCTGACATTAAAATCAACCTTGATTGTACTTAAGTCGTCTAGCGTGGTGATGACGTCTCCTGGTCTCACTAGGCTGCCAATACTCATCATTCGTGTACCCAGGCGACCATTAAACGGAGCGATAACCTTGCGTTCTTCTAGCTCTGCCTTAGCGACTTCGCGCTGTGCAATAAGGGCTTTTACCCGAGCCTCTTGTTCATCGAGCAGCTGTTGAGACGCGGCTCTCTCTTTCGCTAAATCTTTAATTCGCGTTAACTGACGCTTCGCATCAGCGAGATTAATTTCTATTTCATTTAATTTTGCAAGCTCTGCTCGATTATTCAACTGTGCAAGCAATTGCCCGCGTTCAACAATGTCCCCATCTTCAAAAAGCACAGTGGTTAGCGTCTCTGCTTGCTGCGCCGTTATGTAGACTGACTCGTTAGCGACAGCCGTCCCCAATGCTTCCACCACAACAGGAAACGACTCTTGAGCTGCTGATTTAACTGCTACGGGTGTTGTTCCACCACTTCTGCCTCCTGCTGCCACATTCTCCTCTGGTAAATTCATATAAACCAGAAAACCCACAAGCACAACCACACCCAATAGTAATGGCGATATTTTAATTATTTTACTCATAACATTCCTCGACCGCCTACTCCAAATCCACAAGTTTAGCTCAAGCTAAAACTTGACCGGTACATTTGGGATTTTATTTCAATGTTTGTTTGCAGACATTTGACGTAATTGATTTTGCCTAATATTTCCGCCGCAATTCACTCATCACAACCATTACCGTTTGACAAAGGGGCGCCTTAATTATTGTCACTCGCGTCATAAATCTTGCAGGCAAATGTAAATAACAAAAGCCCTTGGTTTTAGATGCTTAAGTGAATATACGCGAAAAGTGATAAGTGGATTGAAACTTTACACAAAGTCACGTTAATACGATTGTCAATAGCTTGCAAGAAGCATTGTCTTTCGATGCCGTATAAGCTTGTTTTTTTGCGTTTTTTGTAACAACTTTTCAACATACAAGGCCTCGCTGAGCAATCAACGTATTTATGAGGGGTGATTTATCCCAACTTTGTACTTGTATGGAACACACCCCGTAAGTAAAGTTGCTGTTCACTCAAAAAAGCCAAGTGACTGGGTTACATAACTATGACTGACAAAACTAGAACTGTACTTTTATGCTTGCTTACAACACTGCTCGTCTCGTGCACGCAACGAGAGTTTTCGGCACCAAGCTGCAGAGTGGATGTTTCTCACCACAGTAGCCTGAAATCACCCGCGGCTTGTTTAATTAGCAAAAATGGGCGAATACTCGCACTTGTTCACGATGACAAATCCTACAGTATACCCGCGCGCACCAACAAACCTAGCGAGTCTGGGCAATGTGCAGCGCACAGAGCCGTTTGGGAGGACACGGGCTTAAATGTAAAAGTAAGCGCACCGCTTGGCACTCTACCTGACAACACTTGGCTGTACGCTTGTTTCATGCAAAGCGGCTTTGATGGTAGTGAGGAAACCCTTACGTTACCTGATTGGGCTAATGCTGATCTGGCTTATATGACTTTTGTTGATCCGTTTGACTTGGATGTCAAACAATGGAGTAAGCCGGAACAACTAATTAACATCAGAGATGGGCTTATTACCAGTCAATCAATCGCTTTCGACGACAAACAACCGTGAACTCCCTGTAAGCACATTTTCTATTGTAAAGCCTTCGTAATGCTTACTTGTCTTTTTTACACAACACTAAGGCTTTGATTTACGCGTACTTAAATCATACAAATTGTTTATTTTTTGAACTTTTATTAATACTTTTGTACAATGTATAAGTAATAACAAAAACAAAAATAAAAATTAAAAAAATACACAAAATCTGTGTAAAACGGTGCGCATATGAATATTTTTTTGATCAATGAAAACGCCAAAGAGCGTGAGTGGTTGACGGCTACCCTAAAAGTAATTTCTCAAGTTGAAGAAATTGTTTGCCATGAAAGAGGGTATGAATTGGAAGTAGAAGAAAACTCGTTTGATTCTGCTTTTATCCTAGTGACGCAAGATCAATTTATCCCCCTTAGACGGCAGCTATCTAAGCAGTATTCGGCAAAAGAACTACCTTGCCCAATATTGGTATTGTCAGAAAGTTTTGACAGTTTTGATGTCAGTGGCTACCGAAACTATACTGTTGACGCCTTTCCAAGCCATGCGATTACCCCACAAATATTAAAGTATTTGCTCAATACGTTGAAACGAGACTTCAGAAAAGACCTACATTTGAAACGCTTAGCACATTATGATGCGCTTACTGGCGCGTGTAATAGATATTTGTTCAGCGACAGAGCCAAGCAAGCCATCACTAGTTCGAGACGACAACAAGAGTGTATTGCGTTCATGTATTTTGATTTAGATAAATTTAAGCAAATAAATGACAAATACGGTCACGCTACGGGTGATGAATATTTGAGGGCATTTGTTGCAACCGTTACTGCCAATATTCGAGATATGGATACACTTGGCCGATTTGGTGGTGACGAATTTGGATTACTGTTACCAAAATCCACCGAAGAAAACACCAAGAAACTGGCCAAACGGATTCTCAATGCACTGAGCAAATCACAGATTATTGATGGCCACAAACTATCCATTGCCACCTCCATAGGAATAGTGGCTTTCGAAGGCACTGAAACAGTAGAATTATTAAACTATAAGAACATTACAGAGTGGGCAGACTCAGCACTTTTTGCCGCAAAGAAGAAAGGCAAACATCAATTTGCAGTTTATGAGCCAGCCAAGTTAAAGCAGAGAAATGTCGAAGTGGCATAAAACTCACTGAGGCACAAATGAAAAAAGTACTACGGAAGAATGCCCGACTCTTCTATTTTCGAACAAAATTTACGAAGGTTGTTTCCGTATAAATAGGGGTTTTTATCACCGTCTTTACAATACAAAGTATGAAATTTTTGAATGCCTTCAATCGTGTCCGTCACTTCAAAAACATAATCTGTTTGATGAGGTTGTAAGGCCATATTGTTACGCATGTAACTGTCTCTTAATGAAGCAATCTTTTGCCTGTCGGGCACAGTCAATACACTCGCCACCCAATCACTCAAGGTCAACTGCACAGACGAGAACATGTCCTGCACCCATTTAGTCTGCAGTAACCAGATAATTAATAATATTTGCACAATAACGACTATGTTGCGCCACATAAACTGCACTTCCTCTGTTTGAGGAAGTAGTTTACTCTACTTTTATACATTAAACAGCATGCTTAAGTTATGCATATTCATACGAAAACTGAGTGGTTGGCGCTGCCACAAGACACGGAAAAATACGCATATTATCCTGTTTTAATCGCCTCACTCTCTAAATAGGTATGTCTTCAGTCAAAACTGCAACACTAAAAAATTGATCTCAAATAAGAATAATCGACGCCGAGTTGGTATACTGAGAACACAATTAAGTAGTCGCCACCTTAAAAAAAGCTACTTTCCCTTTTAATCTGGACAACTTGTAACAATATGAACAAAAAAATTGATGTTAAAGACATCACGCCAGTAAAAATTCAAAAGCCAACAAAGCCCAATTATTCGGCTAGAAGCCGCATTTATGTTAGGGCTGTACAAGGCAAACTAGAAAACATTCGGCGTTTTTTTGGCTTAATTTTTCTCGGTATCTTCGCGATAATACCGTGGTTACAGTACCAAGGTGAACAAGCTATCCTGCTCGACATTGCCGCTCAGCGCTTCACTATTTTTTCTATTACGCTGTGGCCACAAGATCTTACCGTCGTTGCCTACATTTTTATCGTCTCTGCATTTGCTCTATTCTTTGTCACAACCTTTGCCGGCAGAGTTTGGTGTGGCTTTATGTGCCCACAAACCACTTGGACGTTCATATACATTTGGTTTGAAGAAAAAATCGAGGGTGCAAGAAACAAACGCATGAAACTCGATCAACGCAGTATGGATTTTGATAAGTTTTGGCGGAAGAGCCTCAAGCACTTTTCTTGGATTATGGTCGCTCTACTAACCTCACTCACATTTGTTGGTTATTTCACCGAGATTGATAGGCTTTTTATCGACTTTTTCACTTTCAACAGCTCCTTTTGGTTAGCATTTTGGGTAATATTTTTTACCGGCTGTACCTACGGTAATGCCGGATTTATGCGCGAAATAATGTGTACGCACATGTGCCCTTATGCGCGATTCCAATCGGCGATGTTTGACAAAGATACCTTCACCGTCTCTTATAATCCTACGCGTGGCGAACAACGCGGACCACGCAGTCGAAAAATGACACAAGACGAAGTAAAATCAAAGGGGCTGGGGGATTGCATTGACTGTAACCTATGTGTTCAAGTTTGCCCCACAGGCATCGATATTCGAAATGGCCTGCAGTACGAGTGTATCAACTGTGGCGCATGTGTTGATGCGTGTAACGGGGTAATGGACAAAATGGGATACGAGCCCAACTTGATTAGTTTTACTTCTGAGCATGAATTGGCCGGAGGTAAAACAAAAATCGTTCGCCCCAAGCTTATTGGCTATGCATTTGTACTGAGTTTGATGACATGCATGCTAGTATGGGACATCGCCACTCGTGTTCCTTTGGAAGTAGACATTATTCGAGATCGAAACTCACTAGATAGGGAGACCAATGAAGGCCTAATCGAGAACGTCTACACCGTGAAAATACTCAATAAATCTCAACAAGACAAAGTCTTCGAAATTAGTGTTAAAGGGCTACCCACCCCGCAAATATTCGGCGAGACCAGTGTGGAAGTGGCAGAAGGAGAGGTGTATACCCTGCCGCTTAGCGTTGCAGTTGATCCTGAAGAAATTTCCGTCGGTACTCAGAAAATATATATAAGCGTGCGCTCGCTCAGCGAAACAAGCGAAAGCCTAGTTGTCGACGAACCCACCACCTTTATTTTCACAGGATTTTAATTGACACTTATGACAATCGATTCGTCAGATTTTAGTTTTTCACACCTAGGCCCCGACTTAATTCTCGATGCTATCGAAAGCTTAGGCGTTCGCATTGATTCTGGTTTGCTCGCTCTAAATAGTTATGAAAATCGCGTGTACCAATTTAAGTTGGAAGATGGAAAACGTTATGTTGCCAAGTTTTATCGCCCGAGCCGCTGGGAAGAGCGACAAATAATAGAAGAGCATGATTTTGCGCTCGAGTTGCAAGAAGCAGAGTTGCCAGTTGTCGCGCCTCTTCTGTTTGATGGAAAAAGTCTACATCACTACGACGCCTATTCATTTGCCTTGTTCCCTTCTGTTGGCGGGCGTCAATTTGAAGTCGATAATTTAGACCAGATCGAGTGGATGGGGCGGCTAATTGGAAGAATACACAAACTTGCCAG
Source organism: Agaribacter flavus (assembly GCF_042646125.1). Classification (NCBI taxonomy): domain Bacteria; kingdom Pseudomonadati; phylum Pseudomonadota; class Gammaproteobacteria; order Alteromonadales; family Alteromonadaceae; genus Agaribacter; species Agaribacter flavus. Next base: position 105,503 of record NZ_JBHRSW010000007.1, on the reverse strand, counting down.
TACCAGAAACTTTGCTCACCGCCCCCAAATTTCAACAAGCGCTTTTTTAAATGCGCCGCGTCAACGTCTCGCCGATTCTAAGATACTCCCTTCTCACTTACACACACCTTTTATGGTAATACTCGATCAAGTCATTGAGGTCAGTAGTCGATATTACTCGACTGACTATAAGCAAATTAGACTACACGGAGATTGCCACCCAGGTAATATATTATGGCAAGACGGGCCAATATTCGTCGACTTAGACGATTGTCGCCAAGGACCAGCCATTCAAGACTTATGGATGATGTTAAATGGTGACCGACAACAACAATTAATGCAGCTTGATACCTTAATCGAAGCTTACGATGAGTTTCATCACTTTGATCCCAGGGAGCTACAGTTAATTGAAGCATTACGGGCGATGCGTATGGTGCACTATATGGCTTGGTTAGACATGCGTTGGCAAGATCCTGCTTTTCCTGCTGCCTTTCCGTGGTTCGGTGAAGATAAATATTGGGAAAATCAAATTCTGGCATTAAAAGAGCAACTGTCTTGTCTGCAAGAGCCAGCCATCAGTTTACTACCTTATTAAAAGGAACTTATCTCACTGCTGAGTAGTCAAACATTAAGCTCTCCAGAGGGGCTGGTAAACTCGACGAGAGCATACTTTTGTAGTAAATGACTACGCCGTATTGAACTCGCTTACGGGCAGGTTAATCAAAGCAGCAGTGTCGTTTAAGCGTTGATTTTTGACGACCAACACATAATCGGAACATAGCCAAGATTTATATAAAATAGTCAGTTACAATGCGGTTAGATACTAAATACATAACATAGGAAATTACATGAAAAAACTTCTTTTAGGGCTTTCTGTTGCCATTCTTTTCCCAATTCAGGCCTTAGCACAAGTGACATTATGGCAAGAAGGAACGCACTATACTGTCATCGCTGAAAAGGCTACATCAAAGCCTATTGTACAAGAGTACTTTTCTTTTTGGTGTCCCGCCTGTTTTAACTTTGAGCCCTTAATGAAGGAGCTAAAATCGAATCTCGACGATGGCGTAAAGTTTGACAAAATTCATGTAAATTTTATGCCTCACACCAGTCAAGAAAATCAAAATGCAGCAACAAAAGCGATGATGATAGCGCGACAACTCAAACAAGCCGATAAGCTAAATGAGGCCATATTCAATTACATTCACGTACAAAACCAAGGCAGAAACATAAAAAGCATTGATGACTTCAAAAGTTTATTTGTGGTAAACGGAGTGGATAAAGCGGCGTTTGAAAAGCTAGAAAAAAACTTTGGTGTGACGAGTTTGTTCAATAGAAACAACAAAGAGCTCGAAAAAAATCGCAAACACGTTACCGGTGTACCCAATGTGATTGTTAATGGTAAATATCAGGTAAAAGGTGGCGTGAACAGCAAAGAAGAATATATCGAATTGGTAAATTGGTTAGCTAAACAAAAATAGTACCAATGTTCATTTAAATAAAAACAGCGGTAGTTGTCTAGGCTAAACGCTTTTACACTACCGCTTTTATTTCCTGAATTATCGCTTTCTCAAACTTAGCCTAACTTATCTGACACCACTCGGTATCGTGGATCTTCGTTTACATTAATCTCAACGTATTCACTGGCCTTGTTCAATAGAGTCTGGCACTCAGCACTAATATGTCTAATATGTAACGTTTTGCCCAGTGCTTTGTATTTATCCGCTAGGCCATCTAATGCATCGATCCCCGAAGAATCCCATATTCGAGAATCTCTAAAATCAATCACCACATCTTTTGGGTCATTTTGCGGATCGAATATGTCTTTAAAGTGACTGACCGAACCGAAAAATAGTGGCCCTTCCAAGTCATAGACCTTCCAGCCATCATCATCAGTATGTGTTTTTGCAATAATATGGGTGGCGTGTTTCCAAGCAAATACCAGCGCTGAAACAATGACCCCGACAATAACGGCAATCGCTAAATCCGCAATCACTGTAATAGCTGTAACTAAAAATAAGACAAATGCGTCTTCTTTATTTACACCTCTAATGATACGGAAACTCGCCCATTCAAAGGTGCCAATCACTACCACAAACATTACGCCAACTAGTGCAGCAAGGGGGATCATTTCAATTAACGGCGCAGCAAACAGAATAAAACCAAGTAGTACAAGAGCAGCGGTAATACCCGATAGGCGCCCTCGCCCGCCACTATTGATATTGATCATGCTCTGACCAATCATCGCACAACCTCCCATACCACCAAAGAAACCGTTGACGGTGTTCGCCACACCTTGCCCAACGCATTCCTTATTGCCTCGGCCACGGGTATCTGTCATTTCATCTATCAAGGTCAGTGTGAGTAGAGATTCAATTAACCCTACCAGTGCCAAAATTACAGCCGTCGGTAAAATGATATACAGTGTGTCGAGATTTAAAGGAACAGTCGGAATAGCAAAACTTGGCAACTCACCCGCTAAGGTCACTGTGGCCTTTTCGCTTTCTGGTACCATATCTCTGACAAAATCTATTACCGTGCGAGCTTCTAAATCTAAGCCATGCACCAAAGCAGTCACTGAAATAATAGCCACGAGAGAAGCCGGAACCGCTTTTGTTAGCTTGGGCAACAAATAAATAATTGCCATAGTCAAACCAACCAAACCTAGCATCCAATACAGCAAGGATCCGGACATCCAATTCAACTCACCAAACGCGTTAGTGACTTTAAACTGCCCCAATTGAGCCAAAAATATAACGATTGCTAAACCATTTACAAACCCTAGCATAACTGGGTATGGTACCAATCGGATAAATTTGCCCAACCTGAATACGCCAGCCAAAATTTGCAAAATACCCGCTAATACGACCGCCGCGAAAAGATATTGCACGCCGTGTTGCGCGACTAAAGCCACCATAACCACCGCCATGGCACCGGTTGCGCCAGAAATCATACCGGGTCGTCCACCAATTGCCGAGGTAATTAAACCCATCATAAAGGCAGCATACAAGCCGATCATCGGCTCAACACCAGCAACAAAAGCAAAAGCGACAGCTTCGGGAACCAAGGCAAGCGCAACCGTAATACCTGACAACACATCGTTTTTAATGTTGCCTTGCGTGCCATTAAAATTATTAAACATAGAAAAAATAACTCACAATCTCTCAATGGGGCGCGAGTCTATCAAAAAACAATCAACTTTTCTTTTAATAGATTGTTAAATGAAACCGAACCAATGAGTGGATAAGGCATAGCTTAAAGACAGGGCAATAACAACAAGTGGTGTCAAGTGATAGCGTAATACCGCAAACAAGACAATACATACATAAAAAGCATCGAGCCAATGGGTAATGGATACGGATACAATTGGGTCAACCAGTGCAGCAGCCACTAAGCCAACCACCGCAGCATTCAAACCCGTCACGAATTTTGCAACGCGTGGGTAATGCCGCAGTGATTGCCAATAAGGTAACACCCCAATGAGCAATAAAAACCCCGGCAAAAAAATCGCGCCGAGTGCGACAAATGCCAACAGCATTGGGGCAATATCGGCATCGATGTTGAAACCCAAATACGCAGCAAAAGAGAACAGTGGACCAGGTAAGCTTTGTGCCGCGCCGTATCCAGCTAGGAACAGTTGCTCATCTAACCAAGCCCGCTCAACTACCAGCTCTTGTAGCATTGGCAATACAACATGCCCCCCACCAAAGACTAACGCACCCGCTTGATAAAACCCACCTGCGATTTGAAGCTCTTTACTGACAAAAGGTAAAGCAAAAACGGTAAATGCGAGTAAGACAGCAAACAAGACCAAACAACACAATGAGAGAGCTTTATTGATATGAATAAATGGCTGACACTCTACGGTAGTGATTACACCCTCTCTTACAAACAACATACTGAGTAAACCAGCGCTTGAAAGTACGAGTAAATGCAAACCAGTTTGAGACCACGCAAGTAAAATAGCCGAAACAGCAATAGCCAGTAGCTTTCGATACAGGTCAGTGCAGAGTTTTCCCCACATCCCCCATAGTGCCTCTGCAACAACGATACATGCTGTGAGCTTTAGACCATGAATGAGGATAGATTTAAGGTCAGGTGAAACATAGTCTAAACCATAGGAAAAAACCACTAATAGGCAGACCGAAGGCGCGGTAAACGCAATAAATGCGGCGAGCGCACCGAAAAACCCAGCCCTTGCATAGCCCAAGGCAAAACCAACTTGGCTACTCGCAGGTCCTGGTAAAAACTGACATAAGGCGACCAACTCGGCGTATTGTTGCTCACTTAACCACTGGTACTTGTCAATCAAGGTTTTTCTGAAATAAGCTAGGTGTGCGACAGGCCCACCAAAGGCCGTCAAACCTAGTAGCAAAAATCGTCCAAATACCTCAACCAGTCGTTTTATCAATTTAACCTACATGTTTATCTAAGCAGTAAACCAATGCCTTGTCTTATTGGCGAAATAGACAAGTGACAGCATAACTGGCACCTCTACCAGCACGCCAACTACTGTAGCAAGTGCAGCGCCTGAGTGAAAACCAAACAAGGAAATTGCTACCGCAACGGCTAATTCAAAAAAATTGGATGTACCAATCATACAAGCTGGGGCAGCCACATTATGTGGGAGCCTTAGGCGTTTAGCGAACCAATAGGCAAGGGCAAATATCCCGTAGGTTTGAATCAATAGAGGTACAGCAATCAACACAATAGCTTCTGGCTCTGACAAAATACGTTTTGACTGAAAGCCGAATAACAACACAACCGTGCCAAGCAAGCCAACAATTGACCATGGTTTCATCAATGCCAAAAAGCGGGTTAAACTATCCTTATCGACCGCATTGTCGAACCAACGGCGGCTAAGCACTCCCATCAAAAAAGGCACAAGCACATAAAGCACCACAGATATAAATAAAGTTTTCCAAGGAACACTCACATCTGTCACACCCAACAAAAATCCAGCGATAGGTGCAAAAGCAAAGATCATAATGACATCGTTTACCGATACCTGCACCAAAGTGTAGTTGGCGTCACCTTTTGTTAGCTGGCTCCACACAAACACCATGGCTGTGCAAGGGGCCACTCCTAATAAAATCATCCCTGCGATATATTCACTTGCGGTTTGTGGATCAACCCAATTGGCGAAGACTATTTTAAAAAACAACCAACCTAAAAAAGCCATTGAAAAAGGCTTAATTAGCCAGTTGATGACAAGGGTTAATATCAGTCCTTTAGGGTTTTTACCAACTTGTTTAATGGATGAAAAATCAACCTGTACCATCATCGGATAAATCATTACCCAAATAAGCACCGCTATAACAAAATTGACGTGCGCATATTCAAGTCCAGCAACATACTGGAAAACACTTGGCATTGCACTTCCGGCGACAATACCGACAACCATAGCCAGCGCAACCCACAAAGACAAAAATCGTTCAAATAATCCCATTTACTTGCCCTGCTTTTTTAAACGCTTGTGCGCTCGCTATTTACCCGCTTGCTGAGCGCTTCAGCAGATTCAACACGCTCAGAGTATCTATCTACAAGGTACGCATCATTGCCTCTTAATAAGAGCGTGAATTTGACTAACTCTTCCATCACATCGACAATTCGATTGTAGTAAGGCGAAGGTTTCATGCGTCCATCTTCTTCAAACTCCAAAAACGCCTTAGCTACTGATGATTGATTAGGGATAGTAAACATTCGCATCCACCGACCAAGGATACGCATTTGATTGACGGCATTAAATGACTGAGAGCCACCACAAACTTGCATGACCGCCAAGGTTTTCCCCTGAGTAGGTCTGACACCGCCAAGACTCAATGGCACCCAATCTATCTGACTTTTTAAAATGCCAGTCATCGCGCCATGTCTTTCAGGCGAGCACCAAACTTGCCCTTCTGACCACAACATCAGCTCACGCAGTTCTTGTACCTTTGGATGGGTGCTATCCTCACTATCAGGTAAAGGCAAACCACTAGGATTAAAAATCTTGGTTTCTGCACCAAAAAAATTCAGTAAACGAGCACATTCTTCAACAACTAAACGGCTATAAGAACGCGTTCTAAGTGAGCCATATAGAAGTAGTATTTTAGGTTTGTGTGTTCCCAAATCGTCAGAAAATTGCTGACTACTGGGGATAGACAAATGTTGAGCATCGATATTCGGTAAGTCAAAACGTTCAGTCATCGCAAGTCATTCCTTGTATTTCGGCTTTGATCGCGCTCGCGCTCAATCCCGACATTTTCAAAGCAATGATCTTGTTCACTCTCTGTTTGATAGTATCAATACATTGCTCAAATGCAGCAGACACTTCAGCTTCTGTACCTATCATTTTGGAGGGATCGCGTAAGCCCCAGTGAAGCTGATTTGTCTTAGTGAAATAAACCGGACAGGATTCTTGTGCCGCAGAATCACACACGGTAATGACTAAATCAGGCTGGAACGTATCAAACTCATGCCATGACTGACTCTCTAATCCTTTGGTTTCTATCCCGTGTAGAGATAGGTGTTTGAGGGACAAAGGGTGTACTTCCCCCACCGGCTGACTACCCGCACTTTTTGCTATTATATTTTGCTTAGCGCCGAGTTGATTGGTAATTGCCTCAGACAAAATACTGCGGCAGCGGTTATGCGTACATATGTACAAAATTCTCATGAAGCTAGATCTCAAAATATCTCGATTAGTGGTGTTTGGGTGCTTTTGTAAAAAACACAGATAACCTGAACTCGGGATAACAAGTGCTGGAAACCCTTGAATTGCTTATCCCGAGTTGAGGTTACATAGCTTCGCAAGATGATATGAGAGAGATATTACATATATGTGAAAACACACTGAAATAGAGGTAACATTTGTTTACTGTCTCGCGGTGGGGTTATAGGTGGGATTATACTAGGAAGTTCTCCCTCTTTCATTGCAAAACCGCTGCGAGTATATCCATATACGCTTTAATTTTTCATCCATGAAAAATAAATTTGCAATGAAAGAGGGAGAACTTCCTACTATAACCCCACGGTATTTACCGCCCACCACCAAGACAGTTTGGAGAGTTTGGTGCCTGATGGTTTTTATCTTCCCACTCAGTTGGCGTATAAGTGTGAAGAGCCAAGGCGTGAACCGGCCCTGCTAATTCTTCAGCCAGTGCAGTGTTGATTGCTCGATGGCGCTGCAACAAGCGCTTTCCCTCAAAACCTTCTGTGACTAGCGTAACTTTAAAATGGGTTTCAGAATTTTCTGGCACATTGTGTTTGTGACTTTCATTCTCGACAAATAAAAAACGCGGGTTAAATGTATGCTGTAATTTTTCTTTAATCCTAGTTTCGACTTGCATGAGAATACCTACTTAATTTTAATACAACGAATGCTTTGAAACTGAAATTATACTCGGGTCTGCTCATTTTTTCTGTACAATTTTACTGCAGCTTGTACATCAACGTTCAACCGACTTTCGATTTATATAGCGAAAGGTTAAATTTATTCGAGGAGTATGTACTCTCTTGGTTTTATTCATACCGTGTTGCCAATAACTTTGAGTGAGCCCGCGCATGATCAGTAACGAACCATGCTTTAACAACAATGCGACTTTTTGTTTCGTGTTTTTGTGTTTGAAAATAAATTGCCGCTCGGCACCCAAAGTAATAGACGCAATCACAGGCTGGTTCCCTAATTCAATTTCGTCGTCTGCATGCATCCCCATGCTGTCTTGACCGTCACGGTACAAGTTGGCTAAAACAGAATTAAACCGTGCCTGACACTTGGATTCACAACGCGCCTTGAGCGCTAGTAACAGTGGCGTCCATGGCTTGGGCTGCATTAGCAAACCGGAGTAAATGTATCGGGCGTCTTTATCGCCATACCAAACTTGTAAACGGGGGATCTTTGTGCGCTTGCCAAAAAGATAAATGTCATCCTGAGACCACGGAAGCGAGCAATAGAGTTGTTCAAAAAACGCCGTTGCCTCTGTTTGCTTCACGAACTGCGGCACATACACAACGTCAGCATCAGGCATCGCCAAAGTATGCATTGGACAAGCCTTGCTTTGCTCGAAAGACTCATTTTCGCTATGTGAATCAAAATTGAATGCAGACTGCTTACTCGCAATTGACATTAGATGATATACTCATGTTCTTGTTTAACTTCGGAAATATTTTCCTTTGAGCAACACTGATTTTCATGTAAATGACACGGTGCTATCGCTTCACCGATACCCTCCATCAAGAGATAAATCCTTGCAAGCGTGGGACTCAGCGGACGAATACATTATACGTTATATTGAAACAGAGGATCTTTACAGTAAGTTAGGAAACATGCTCATTGTGAATGACGAGTTCGGTGCCTTGTGCTGCAATTTTCATGAGTATTCCCCTACTCTTGTCTCAGACTCGTTTCTCTCTCATCGTGCCATAGAAAAAAACTTTCTGAAGAATTTGTCCGATAAAGATGCAGTGCCTCAAATCAATTATTCTGACGCACTTTCAATGACTAGCCTAAACACAGCTTTTGATTCAGTACTGATTAAAATACCAAGAACCTTAGCCTTACTGGAGCATCAGTTAATAGCCTTACAACAATTGGTGCATCGAGACACACTGTTTATTGCAGCCGGCAAGGTAAAAGCAATCACAAACTCAGTATTGTCGCTCATTGACAAACACCTAGGTAAAGCAAGTACTTCCTTAGCCCAAAAAAAAGCGCGCCTTGTTTTTTGTGCAATCGATGATAGCAAGCAATCTGTTTCGCCCTACCCTACCCGTATCAATGACCCAAGTATAAATTTTGAACTGATAAACCACGCCAATGTATTTTGTCGTGAACACCTTGATATTGGAGCGCGAATGCTCCTTAAACATCTACCAAAATCAGTCGTGAACAGCAATTCTCAACAAGAGAATTCACGCTCAAAACGCGTGATTGATTTAGGCTGTGGTAACGGTGTAATCGGTATTCAATATTTGCTCAATCATCCAAATCACCATGTAATGTTTGTTGATGAGTCCTACATGGCGGTTGCATCGGCAAAAGCAGGGGCAGAAAAAGCAGGCGTGTTCGACAGAGCCTCATTTTTAGTCAGTGATTGCTTATCCGAGCTTCAACAGAGTCAGGAAGCCGCATTTGATTTAGTTCTTTGTAACCCACCTTTTCATCAACAAAATACCATCACGGATGATATCGCTTGGCGAATGTTTTCTCATGCACACCAATACCTCAAAGTTAACGGCGAATTGCGTGTTGTCGCGAATCGTCATTTAGACTATGCCAACAAACTCAAGCGTTTATTTGGCGGCACAAAGATTATTGGTAGTAACAAAAAGTTTGTGGTGTTTAGTGCGATTAAAAATTGAGTAATGAATGCGTGATTGCTCAATAGCCGATATGGGTAGTAACATTCCAAAACAGAATAGCCTTTTCTATTCTGCTTCTCTATTCGTATGTTGATTCGATAACAGGCTTAACGTTTAATTGCAAAAACATTAGTGCGATCATCAACACTGAGCAAGCAAAAATAAACGGCAAGTAAATAGAGTAATCGACCAGAAGCCCCGCCATTAGTGTGCCAAATGATGCTGCACTTATTTTACATGCCGCCACCCACATAAAAATCTGCGCTGCTCCTTGTCTCGGCGCATATTCGGTTCTTGCGGCCAAAGTAGCGGCGAAAAAAATCGAGTTAACCACACCACAAAGCCAGTAAGTGACCAAACCAAGTTCAAACGATTGACTGAATGCGACCAGAGAAAGGCAAACCAACAAAAAAATGCCTAGCTTTCTTAACAATATCAGTGCATTGGCTTTAAGAGGTTTGAAGATCAACAGTATAGCGCCACATAAACAACCCACCCCATACAAAGTCACGAGAAACGCCCCTGCTTCATCGTTTTGTTGCCAGTACTTACTCAAATAAACTGCCATCACGGGTAAAGCGGCAATACTAAAAGACGCCCCCGAGGTCATCATCAAGGTGCTTTTGAGTGCTGAGGAGTTTCTTATATAGCCAACTATCTGACGAAAACCTGCTATCTTTCCCTCTCCTGTGCTCGAATGTGCTTGGCGTTGTGGCATCTTCAGGAGAAACAGACTCGCAAACACGGGCAAGGTCATTAGCAAACTAATGGCTATCGTAACAGAGGCAAGCTGACTGAGTACGGCAATCAACAATGGTCCAATAGTCAGTCCTATCCCATAACTTATTGTATCCCAGCTTTGTGCATATCTTTTTTCTGCAATGGTGTTAGGTGTGAGATAAGTTAACTGAGTACTCAATCCCCCCATTAAAAAAGAACTACTCACGCCACAAATCAGTAATGAACAATATATCAAGCTGATGAGATTGTAATGTATGCCGACGATGGCCAATTGAAAAAAAACCGTAAACACCAAAGACGCAGCACCAATGAGTATCCGTGGATCCTTCGCTTCATCTAGCCAACGACCATAAATGGGGCCACATACATGTGGTGCAGTAAGACAAGCAGCAAGTGCCCCCGCTAACATCCCTTTGTCTCCAAAGCTTGTCGCCAACAAGACTATTGCAACAATAGCGCCTCCAGTGGCCGTGCGAGCCAAGACGGCAATCAATACGTAATTGATGAGATTAGCATGTGATGTCTTGCTGTGAGCATGCATATTTATTTAAGTCAACATAAGTTCGGTAATGAGTGCTTCGAGTATTACCCTATCTTCTTTGTCCAATGGACGTAAAGGGTGTGGTAAGCACTCATATTCAGTCAACCCTAAAATCGATGCTGCAGTTGCCATCACCCGCATCCCACCATTGTTTTTTGTAAATAGCTGCCATAATGCTTCCATCTTTTGAGATGACTGCATGGCGACTTCGCGGCCTTGTTCTTTAGCTTTACTGATCAAATATTTCACTGTATTCGGAAACAAGCCACCTAATACCGAAAGCCAAAGGTCACAACCAACAGCCATACCTGCCGCACCAAATTTGTCTCCACTCACGCCGATTGCAACATTGTCAGGCAGTAGTTGCCGCAATTGATCAAGTCGTTTTTTACCCTCATCCTCGTGAAATGACTGCCCGGGGATCTTGATTGCTGCAACATTAGGTAATCGCGTTATGTGTCGATAGAGATCGTCGCTAAAAACAAAGTTCGTTACATTTGGGTTTTCGTATACACATAAAGGCACTGAAAGATGCTGCGTGACTTTTTCATATAGTGCGTATACTTCACAATCTCTTAGGGGATGATACGAAACGGGAGCCAATAAAACCGCCTCGACTCCGGCGGTTTGAGCGATATCAATGTTACGAAGGACATCGTCGGTACGCAAGGCACCAACACCGACCATGACGGGTATATTGCCAGCCAATTCAACCGCTGTAGTTGCAAGTTCGGAAAACTCTTCCCTTGACAAATAAGGATAGAGTCCGGTAGACCCCATCGCACAAATTGAATTCACTCGAGCGTCGACCAGTTTATGAATCAAACGCGCAAAAGCAACTGCGTCGACCTGCTCGTTTTTAAACGGTGTTAACGGAAATGCAGATAAACCAGTAAACATTTATCCCCCTAATTGTTTAGAATAGACACTAAAAAGACATGGGCATGAACTGTGCTGGTACTATGCTAGTGCCATGCAACCATTGACCCATGACATAAACAATATTGTCATAGGACAAAAATGAAAGTCAAGATCTTTGGCAAAAATGCACAAGAAATTGTTGAATCGGTTCGCCACCTTGTTAATCAAGGTCAGTTAAAGCCTGATGATATACTGCCGCCGGTTCGCGCGCTGGCTGCACAGTTAGGAGTAAACCGCAATACGGTCTCTTCCGCCTATCAACACCTCACCAAAGCCGGTATTGCCGTCACTCAGGGAAGACGAGGCACACGTATTTGCCATAAACCCATAGCAGGCGAGCAAGAGGGTACAAGCAATACGCCTCTTTTCGATTTGGCGGATGGCAGCCCCCGACGAGACTGGCTACCTGATTTAAACAGTGTCGCTCAACAGACCATGTTGAATCAGTATGTTTACGGTGAAGCGACAATACTGCCCGAAATGTATACCTTCGCAAAACAATGGTTTCAGGAGGATTGCCCGCAAGATCTTGATATTACCTTGTGCAGTGGCGCAATAGACACGCTCGAACGCTTGCTGGCAGCGCACTTGCACCTAGGGGATAAAGTTGTGGTTGAAGACCCTTGTTACATCAGCTCTGCTAATGCCATTCGCCTCTCGGGTATGCATGTATTAGGCGCGACAATGGATGAACAAGGAATGAGACCAGAAGCCTTAAAGGCTGCACTTAAAAATGGCGCGAAAGCGGTGCTCGTGACACCTCGTGCGCATAACCCAAGTGATGCGTCCTTGTCCAAAGAACGAGCAGAGCAACTGCGCGAGGTTTTAAGCGACTATCCCAACGTGCTTGTGATGGCTGACGATCACTTTTCATTAATGGCGATAAGCAATTACTATTCAGTTATTCCAGAGTCCACTCACAATTGGGCGGTTTTTCGCTCAGTATCCAAAGGCCTAGGGCCGGATTTAAGAATGGCGCTTGTGGCCGCTGACAAAGAATCAATTCAAGGCATTAATAGCCGTTTGGCTCCTGGAATGTCTTGGGTGAGTCGCGTATTGCAATCTTTAGTTTATACTTGTCTCACAACAACCTCATTCCAAAAAGGCCTTCAAACTGCAGCCAAAGATTGTGTCTATCGTCGAAGCTGCTTAATAGAAGCACTGGCACAAAAAAATATTGAGATAAATCACCAAACAGATGGACTAAATGTATGGGTGCCTATTGCGCAAGATCCACAACTTGTTAGTTACGCACTGTCGCGAAAAGGTTGGTTAGTTCGTCCAGGCTGCTCGTTTGCTATAAAAGAGAGCCCCCGCGCTATTCGTGTAAGCATACAAAAAATGGATGAGGAGACAGCCAAAAAGTTTGTCACTGATTTAATTGATATACAAAAGGGCAAGGAGTGACTAAAGACTAGCAAAATGCTAATGTAGCAAAAAAATTGCACTTGTCTTCCAAGGTATAGTGCAAAGGTCAGCAGATCCGAGAAATCATATTATTTACAAAGGCTTGTATATGCTTACAAAATCAAACCTATCATTCTTTCAATCGCTTTTTATTGTCAGAGTTGTCGGACTCCTTGTCTTGAGCACAGTTGTTTTTGCCGCCTCAGCTCTGCCGTCTAAAAAGCAAAAAGGGGCAGAGATTCAAGCGGACAATTATTACCCACGAGTGCTGTTTGAAACCAGTATGGGTGAGATCACAATAGAGTTAGATCGCCGTAAAGCACCTATTACCGTCAACAACTTTTTACGTTATGTGAATTTTAAAGAGTATGACAATACCTTGTTTCAACGAATTATCCCAAACTACATTGTGCAAGGCGGCGGCTATACCCCAGAATTTAAAGTAAAAACCACTTTTTCCCCGATTTTTAATGAATCAGGAAATGGCCTTAAAAATGTCATGTACAGCATTGCAATGGCGCGAAAAGATGACCCTCACTCTGCTATGCGTCAGTTTTTCTTCAACGTAAATGACAACACTAACCTAGATCCTGGTAGAGGCTGGGGCTATACCGTATTTGGCCAAGTTATTGAAGGCACTGACGTCATCGACAAAATGGCTGAAGTAGAAACAGAGTACCATGTGCAATCAGGCTTTCGTGATGTGCCTGTGACGCCTATCATTCTTCACAAAGCCACAATTTTACCCGAGATTAATTAACCTGAACTATGACTTCTATTTCAAGCGCGTAATCGCCGGGCAAAGAATTCATTCCGACAGCGGTTCGAACATGGCGACCTTTGTCCCCAAACACTTCAACAATAAAATCTGAAAAGCCGTTCATTACTTGTGAGTGTTCGGTAAAATCAGATGTTGCATTCACCATTCCGACTACCTTAACGATACGTTTGATTTTATGTAAGTCACCCAGTTCTTGTTGCAGACTAGTGAGGATTTGTACTGCCGTGGCTTTCGCCGCTTCTTTTCCCTGTTCGACAGTCATAGTCTTGCCAAGTTTTCCTTTTATTGGCGTGCCATCAAGCCCAATGGAGACATGCCCAGACGTATAAACTAGCTCACCTACCCTTAGTGTTTTTACGTAGTTAGCAAGCGGACTAGAGACTTCAGGTAAAACGATATTGTTCTGTTTTAATACTTTATACGGATCAGCAACGACACTATATGAAAGTAACAAACAAACGGACATTATTAGCAGGCGATATATCATCATGTAGCTCCATTTTTGTAATATCTAAAAAATTACGGGTTACACATCGGGCAATAAAACGAGGCTGCTTGTTGTTCTTCAACATTTTTTGAGACTGAAAAACGACACTTGTTGCATTCCGCTTGATAAGCCTTGGCTTGATTAGTTGGCGAGCCGCATAGTTCACACGGTAGGCCTAGTATCTTTTTCTCAAATACAAATCCAGGGTATTCACAACTTGGGCATTTTGCAGACAAACGCTTCAATAAATCTTTTGTCGCGTACTCAAGCGTAATATGACGCTCTGGGCAATGCATTGCGCGAAAGTCTGGACTGATTGTAACTGGCCAATCATCCTCCTTCACACATGCTAATACGGAATCAATACCAAATAAACCTTTAAATTCATTGCATTTTGTCTCTAGTATCCACGCCTGTTCAGGAGCGAATTGAGAGATGAATTTATCAAGTGCCTCGGGGGATTCAGCGACACAACTTTGTAAACTCACCATTTTTCGAGCAACACCAACAATTTCAATCTTACGGCGAATATCAACAAAGGCAATAAATTCCTCGTTCATGTTACCCATCCCCAAAAAACCATTAAAGCTCCCTTCACTTCCCAATCCTTGATTTAGCCCACTTAGTTCACATGCAATATGCGCTTTTTTCAATGCGCATTGTAAGGGAGACATCACCCTCGCAGTTTTGCCATCAAAACTACCTAGGATATCCGTGTCGAAGCTATCCCAAGTGATGAGTTCGCCAGCCCAGTGTGCGCGCAATACAGGTAGTATTTGATTTTGTTTTTTGTGTTTGGTTAGTAAACATATTTTGTTGTCAAATATCGGCAAATAGCGTCTCCTCAGTTTATCATCTGCTACTTTGGCAATTTTGGCTGTATATTCTACTATTATCTGAGGCTTACTGATCATGGCTTTTTTTACTATATTGGCCACTATCAAAAACCTCACGTGAACTATTAACAGCAAGCATGAAATTTTTTTGCAGTTTAACAAATCCCTATTAGGCAGATAGAAACATAAATTAAAAAATCCAAAGGCTACATAGCCATATCAATACACAAAGGGCGGAGAATGAAAGCATCTGATTTAATGGTAAAAGCGCTTGAAGCAGAGGGCGTCGAATATATTTTTGGAATACCCGGTGAAGAAAACCTAGATTTACTTGAATCTTTGCGAGAATCCAAAATTAAACTGATTCTCACGCGCCATGAACAAGGCGCAGGGTTTATGGCGGCCACCTACGGTCGTCTAACTGGCAAAGTAGGCGTGTGTATCTCAACTCTAGGGCCTGGTGCCACTAATTTGGTAACCTGTGCAGCTTATGCCCAACTTGGTGCCATGCCCATGCTAATGATAACCGGTCAAAAGCCAATAAAAACCAGCAAGCAGGGTCGCTTTCAAGTGATAGATGTAGTAGGTATGATGCGCCCCATCACTAAATATACCTCGCAGATTGTCAGCGGCGATCGGATACCATCCGTTGTACGCGAAGCTTTTCGAATCGCCGGTGAAGAACGTCCCGGTGCCGTACACATTGAATTTCCTGAAGATATATCAGATGAAGACACAAATGAAGCTTTAGTGCCGGCAAGTACAGTACGTCGCCCCATTGCTGAATACAAAGCCATTAATCATGCCGTAGAGATGATTCAAGCTGCAAATTCCCCTTTACTATTGATTGGCGCTGGCGCAAATCGCAAGTTGACCGCAAAAATGTTGCGTGAATTCGTTGACAAAACTGGGATTCCGTTCGTGACCACGCAAATGGGTAAAGGCGTCATTGACGAGAGTGACGATTTGTTTGTTGGTAATACTGCATTGTCCAGTGGTGATTTTGTGCATCGGGCAATCAATAGAGCCGACTTAATTATCAATGTAGGGCATGACGTAGTTGAAAAACCGCCATTTTTCATGGAACCCGATGGTCAGCAAGTAATTCATGTAAATTTTGAAACTGCCACCGTCGATCCCGTTTATTTTCCTCAGTTAGAAGTGATTGGCGACATAGCCAATAGTATTTGGCAGATAAAAGAAGCAATTAGCCCACAAGCACATTGGCGATTAGATTTTTATCACGACGTCCATGACGCTTACTGCCAGCACAGAACGGCGGCAGAAGATGACGAGCGCTTCCCTATTTTGCCTGAACGCTTTGTAAAAGAAGTGCGCAAAGCCATGCCTAAAGACGGGATAGTCACCTTGGACAATGGTGTATACAAAATATGGTTTGCCCGAAACTATGCCGCGTACTTTCCGAATACCTTACTGTTAGACAATGCCTTAGCAACTATGGGTGCAGGTTTACCGTCTGCCATGGCGGCTAAGCTTGTACACCCAGAAAAAGCAGTAATTACCGTGTGCGGCGATGGTGGCTTTATGATGAACAGTCAAGAGTTGGAGACAGCCGTCCGTCTTAAGCTACATATTGTCGTCATTATTTTACGAGACGATGCATACGGCATGATCAAGTGGAAGCAGGCAAATATGGGCTTCGACAATTTCGGCTTAGATTATGGCAATCCAGATTTTGTCAAATATGTCGAAAGCTATGGTGGAAAAGGTTGGCGTGTAAACTCTGTAGACGAACTAGGTGCGCAAATTACTGAATGTTTGAACACCCCTGATGTTCATCTCATTGATGTCCCAGTTGACTACAGTTTAAATGACGACACACTCAACAAAACAATTCGTCAACTAAGCGACAAGCTGTAAGGATCCACAATGCTAGCACAAACATACCCTTACTATTTAGCAAACGAAGCTGTTTATGCCAATACTGATTTAGCAGTAGTCGACAAATATACTCAGGAAGTGGCAACCCGCGCTGCCCTTGCAGATGCAAAGGTGATTGACCAAGCTATTGCGGCGGCAGAAGCGGCGCAACCTGCACTAAATAAGATGCCCGCCTATCAACGTCAACAAATACTTGAACACTGTGTTCAGCGCTTCAAGGAGCGATTTGACGAACTGGCCGACGCCTTATGCATAGAAGCAGGCAAACCAATTAAAGATGCGCGTGGCGAAGTCACACGCTTAATTGACACCTTTAAAATTGCAGCAGAAGAATCTGTACGCATCCAAGGTGAAGTAATTAATTTAGAAATTACCGAACGAGCAAAAGGTTACGCCGGCATGTCTAAACGCGTACCCATTGGCCCCTGCTCATTTATATCGCCATTTAATTTTCCTTTAAATTTAGCCGCACACAAAGTGGCACCGGCCATCGCCGCAGGTTGTGCCTTTGTGTTAAAACCAGCTAGCAGAACGCCTATTGGCGCATTGATCATTGGTGAGATATTGGCAGAAACTAATCTTCCCAAAGGCGCATTTTCTATATTGCCCTGTAGCCGAGATGGGGCAGATTTGTTTACGACAGACGAACGTTTTAAGTTACTCAGTTTTACCGGCTCCCCTGATGTTGGTTGGGCACTAAAAGCCAAAGCAGGAAAAAAACCGGTGATTCTCGAATTAGGGGGAAATGCCGCCTGCGTAGTGGACGCTGACGCAGATATAGAAGACGCAATAACGCGCATTGTATTTGGCGCATACTATCAATCAGGACAAAGTTGTATCGGTGTCCAACGTATTATTGTGCACAGTGATATTTATGACACTTTTAAAGATAAGTTTGTTGATAGAGTATCTAATCTTATCCATGGCGCACCACAAGACGAAAGCACCTTTGTCGGCCCAATGATTGCTGAATCAGAGGCCAAACGCTTAGAAAGTTGGATTATCGAAGCTAAGCAAAAAGGTGGAAAAATCCTTTGTGGAGGCACACGCGAAGGCGCCATGCTGCAAGCCACGGTCTTAGAAGATGTGCCACCTGACTGTGATATTGTTACCGAAGAAGCGTTTGGTCCGGTGAGTGTACTTAGTCGTTTTGAAGAGTTTGATGACGCACTTGCACAAGTCAATGATTCTCAATTTGGTTTACAGGCAGGCATTTTTACCCGTGATATCTACAAAGCCCACAAAGCGTGGGATGAGCTGGAGGTAGGTGGCGTTGTCATTGGTGACGTCCCTAGTTGGCGTGTAGACAACATGCCTTACGGCGGTGTAAAAGAATCTGGTTTAGGTCGCGAAGGTATTCGTTACGCTATCGAGGACATGACTGAAATTCGATTGATGGTGCTCAGAACTCCGCCAAAATCATAAAAAAAAGAGGCTCAAAGAGCCTCTTAAAAAGGTTTAGGGAAACCTACACATGAAACACACCTCAACAAGGTGATGAAGTAATAGTAGGGGGTAATTATCCCGTGAGTATCACAAGAAAATGTTTTATCTATCATTTCAAACTCACAAATTTTTAACCGTTCAAACAAGTTTTCTTGTACCCATTATTTAAGGAAATCCTATGGAATTAGGTATTCTGTTGCTGCTTTGGTGTGTAAGCGGCTATACCATGCTTGCAAAATCTCTGTCATCCAGTGTTATTACTGCGCCCATGGTGTTTATTGCACTCGGTGCGACCATGCACTACTCTGGCTTGTTAGAGGTGCACGACTCTGAAGAAATACTTCACTTAATTGCCGAAATTGCCCTTATTGTCCTATTGTTTTTAGATGCCTCACAAATCAACCTCAAACACCTACGCAAACAAAACACATGGCCGATTCGCATGTTACTCATTGGCTTACCATTGAGTATTGCGCTTGGGGTATTAGCAGGTTTTGTCTTTTTCCCTGAATGGCCATGGGCTATGGTAGCGCTTGTAGCAGCGGTGATGGCACCGACCGATGCTGCCTTAGGTGAGGCCGTTGTAAGCAATAAAGCCGTACCTGAAAGCGAGCGTCAAAGTCTGACCGTAGAGAGTGGATTAAACGATGGCTTGGCACTACCCATAATTTTATTCTTTGCCAGTGTTCTCGCGATGACCAGTTCACCTGAAAACGACAAATTAACTTGGTTAATTTTTGGTGCGAGTCAAGTTGCAATTGGCGCCATTGTCGGCTTGTTTATGGGATGGAGTTCGGGTCATTCATTTATTTTGGCTGAAGCGCGAAAAATGACCTCTAACGTGTATGAAGGCATCGGCGTGTTAGCTCTCACCGGTACATCTTATTTGCTCGCAACACTACTTGGCGGCAATGGTTTTATCTCTGCCTTTGTAGCAGGTTTAGTGTTTGGAAACAAAGTCAAAGGACATTGCCGCTTCATCTACCAATTTACCGAGAGTGAAGGGCAAATATTAGTGTGGTCAGCCTTTACAATTATTGGACTGGGCTTGTTGCCTGAAGCGATACAGCACCTTAGCTTACCCGTTGCCTTGTATATTCTCGTCAGTTTGCTGTTAGTACGACCACTAGCCATCTATGTTTCATTAATTGGCACCAAAACCCGTCCTATCACTCGACTTTTTATGGGTTGGTTTGGACCACGCGGGCTTGCAACAGCATTGTTTGCTTTGATCGTCTCAAAAGATATACTGGGTGAATATGGACATGCATTAATTGTTGTGGCGATAAATGCAGTATGGATAAGCACCTTGCTGCATGGCATAACAGCTGCCCCTGCAGCAAAGTGGTACGGTAAATTGATGCATAACGCAGACTAGCTATAGCTTTCAAGCAGCAAATCACACCTTCACAATAATGCTGGGGAGAATTACGAGATGTTGAGCAATATATCTACAATGTTACTAGCAAAAACGCGGCAATACTTGTAGTACTCTTGATGATATCAAGTTGTAGTGGAGGAAGTTCCACCGAAACACCGCCTAATCCTCCCACCACACCTACTCCACCTGTAATCCCAACTCCCGCTGTAGAACCCAAACCACGACAAATGATTAAGTCTGTAAGAGGGCTCTATGCCTTAGATACCCGCTTTGGCACGCATCGAGATGCTGGTATACGAGATTATCCTTTTGTGACTGGTTATGCTTGGCGCTTTTCGTGGGCAGACTTCGAAATATCTAAAGACAACTATGATTTTACCGCACTTAATTACATTGTGAATGAACTAGCAAAACGCAATCAGAAGTTGTCATGGATACTGATGCCAACACTACCTGAGTACTTGGTCGATGATTCAAATATAGAAACTTGGCAGGACGGTCAGGTAGCGCGGCCAAGCCCCTGGGATGAAGAACTACATCTGCGTTTTGCAAAGTTTATTGCCAGCTTAGCTGAACACAAAATAATCGATCCTGCGCTCAACGACCAAGCGGTAGCATTTCGCGACCACTCCGTTTTAAATATTATTCACCCTAGTATGCCAGGTTTACCCAGAGGTTCGTTGCGTGACTCACTCAGCACGGCCGTAAATGAGGTTCCAGGCTATTCAAGAGACAAATTGCAGCTGCTACTCAGAAAAAATATTGAACTAATGCAAACTGAATTCCCTCTTATCCCACTTTTTTACTCGCTATGGAAAATACATGACGAGCAAAGCTCGCCGAGCTTATGGGAGGCAAGTCGTGACACGCTACTTACATACGAAAACATGGGATTATGGCAAGATAACTTAGCAGCAAATCGCCCATGTGAGAATTGTGAACCTGTCACAGGTCTGCCTGTTGTTGAAGGTTTAGGAGAGGTATTTTTAAATACGCCAACGACAAACGGCTTTCAGATGTTAGGGAGTTGGGAAGCGCCTTTCAATGAGCGCCATGTGCCAAAACTTGCCTTCGGCAAACCCGCTGACGGCATTGACTGGGCATACAGAACCTACAACGCATCTTACTTCGAAATATACAGTAGCGATCTTGACAATCCAGAATGGCATGACGAATTGACAAGCTGGGCAAACAAACTGGCGGAAATGGATGAATAATCTAGGGGCTGTTGATTTTTTGCAATGCGGTCATCACCAGCATTTATGGTCTGTATATTGTCTTAGCAAAATATTCTTCGACAATGGTCTTACAAAGCGCCTCAAACTCAGGTGTTAAATTAGCTGCCCAAGGATACAAAGGCGCTTTGTTGTCCATAAATAATAGCTCTTTGCTTAAACCCGTACTTGTTTGCATGAAAGCTCTCATACCCTCTACCCCCTGCTTTTCGAAACAACCGAGTAAACACGTTGCCAAGTATGAAAAATTGACTTTGTATGCTTGGTTTGCAGGGCGATTTTCAAGTGTTTCGCAAATGTAGATTGGATAGTTTGAAAGAATTTCCTTAAAGCTAGCGGTATCAGCGCTAGGTTCTGTCAATTCAATATCTTTTATCGTGATAGGCGTAAGTCGGTAGTCTTGCTCGCGTTTTACCAGAGCAGCATCAATTTGGCTTGGAACCAGTTGTGCATTTAACCAAGCGCCTTGACTAGGTAATGCGCCGACATAGGTTTGGTTTTCATGATATGCCCGCGTGATCCATGCGCGAGACCAGTTTTTTATTTGAACGCTGACAGTAGGTGTATTGAGATTGCTCGTTAGCCGCCGACTGTCTGCGCTCAATAAAGAGCCATAACCAGCTACTAGCACTTTGTCTTGTAACCACGCTTTCCATTGTTCTTGGTCAAACGGCGGCATACTTACTCCACTCTAAAGGGCATTACTGACGCAATAGTTTGTGCATTTTCAGCCAGCATCAACAAACGGTCTATCCCAAGCGCAACTCCAGAACAGGACGGTAAACCGCTTTTCATTGCGGCAACAAAGGCTTTGTCGATGGCTTTAGTTTGTTTGCCTAAGTGCATACGTAAATTGTTGTCTGCGTTAAAGCGACGCAGTAAAAGGTCTGCATCGGTGGCTTCTTCGTAGCCGTTGGCTAATTCTACACCTTTGTAATAGAGTTCAAAACGCAGAGCTGTATTGTTGTCTGCAGATAGTGCCGCCAAGGTCGCCTGAGATGCAGGAAAGTGACTCACTATAACGGGGTGATCCGCACCGATTTTTGGCTCAATAAAGACACTAAACAACACCTGCAATATTGCATCGACAAAGCCTTTTTGGCTCTCTTCAGAAGCGTTGGCAGACAAATCATAATCTTTTTCACAAGTGAGCACATAGTCTTTTAAGCCTTTATCCATTGCCAATTTTGCGACCTCCTGCCAATTGACAATTATAGGATTGACAGACAAGTGCTTTTCAAACAACGCTTGATATGTATGCTGCTCACAAGACAAACCGATTAAATGATCGGTAAGCTCGGATAACTCATCCATAAGTTGCTGCATAGAAAACCCTACTCGATACCACTCAAGCATAGTAAATTCAGGGCTGTGTATTCGACTTGCCTTTTCATCCCGAAAACACTTACCAAGCTGATAAATATCACCGCTACCGGCCGCCAACAAGCGTTTCATATAGTATTCAGGCGAGGTCTGTAAGTACATCGGTTTGCCTGCAGCGGTGGTATGCATCGCTTCCATATGAACATCAGTGATCGTGCTCGGAGACAAAAATGGCGTATCGACTTCAAGTACACCGCGTGCTTCAAAAAATTGGCGTATAGATGAAAAAAACGCCGCGCGATTGCGCAGCGTTATCATTGACGCACTTGGTCGCCAATCAATCATTATTTTTGTGCACGCGACACATATTCACCACTGCGTGTATCGACTTTAATGACTTCCCCAGTTTGCACAAACAAAGGCACGCGCACAACGGCGCCTGTCGCAAGCGTTGCAGGCTTGCCACCTGTCCCTGCGGTATCACCTTTCAAGCCAGGGTCGGTTTCCGTAATTTCGATTTCCACAAAATTAGGTGGCGTCACGGCTATTGGGCTGCCATTCCACAAGGTAAGCGTGCACACATCGTTCTCTACCAACCATTTAACATTATCGCCTACTGCTTTTGCATCTGCTGCGATTTGCTCAAAAGTGTCATTGTTCATAAAGTGCCAAAATTCGCCATCACTGTACAAATAGGCTAAGTCTGTATCCATGACGTCTGCGCCTTCTACACTCTCGCCCGAGCGAAATGTTTTCTCCAGTACTTTTCCTGAAATCAGCTTACGAATTTTTACACGGTTAAACGCTTGCCCCTTGCCCGGTTTAACATATTCATTTTCTAAAATTGAGCAGGGTTCGCCGTCAAGCATGATCTTAAGACCACCTTTAAACTCGTTGGTACTGAAATTTGCCATGTATTCCTCTAATTAATCCAGATAAACTATATACATGCAGATAATACAAAAAAAATTGATTGAAGTAGAGAGCGACTGGCAAAAAGAATTGGCCGATGCCTTTACCACACCCGAATCATTATTAGATTACCTTGGTTTTTCATCTCAAGATTATCAAGCGCATTTTTCCGCAAGACAGCTGTTTCCCATGCGTGTGCCGCGTTTTTTTGCAGATTTAATGCAAAAAAGACAATGGAACGACCCTCTCCTGCAACAGGTTATACCAAGGCAAGAAGAGTTTTTAGACGTCGAGGGCTTTAGTGCCGATCCTTTGCTAGAGCAAAACAACAATACCGCTGCGATGCTACAAAAGTACAAAAACAGAGTATTGCTGATTGTCAAAACAGGCTGTGCGGTAAATTGTCGATACTGTTTCAGGCGCCATTTTCCCTATCAACAAAACAGTGTCAATAAGGCGCAATGGCTCGAGATATTTCGTCAAATTGCCGAAGACAAGGCCGTTGATGAAGTAATATTGTCGGGGGGTGATCCATTAATGGCAAAAGACAAGCAACTTGCTTGGATGATCCAAGCTATCCAAAGCATTCCCCATGTGAAGCGCTTGCGTATACATACACGGTTGCCAGTAGTCATGCCGTCTCGTGTCACCCCCGAATTAACGACTTGCCTAGCCAAGACAAGTTTACAGACTATTGTAGTGTTTCATATCAACCATGCAAATGAGGTAAGCACCGCTCTTTCACAGGCTTGTCAAAAACTAAAAGAAGCCGGTACTACCTTACTGAATCAAGGGGTATTCTTAAAGAATATTAACGACAACGCGACCAGCATTGCGGCCTTAAATGAGGCATTGTTTGAGACTGGTATTTTACCGTATTACATGTACTTACTTGATAAGGTGAAAGGCGCGTCGCATTTTGATATTGAAGACAACAAAGCCAAGGCAATTATGCGAGAAGTGCTGACTATGCAATCGGGGTATCTCGTACCTAAGTTAATGCGCGAAGTGGCGGGGAAAGCCAGTAAAACTCCCATGGATCTGCATTTGGAGTAAAGCGAAACTGACTATTATTCAGTTTCGCCCGAGGCTGTTCTGCTCTTAGCTTATTGATCACCAATCAACTAAGCATAAGTATTAACATTAAACCCTGCACTACCAGTAGGGGTTGGCGGTGCCGCAGATTCTAATAACTGCAACACAGCTTGCCCTTCCTGCTCTTGCTGGTTGTTTGCTGAATTAGCAGACTTGATTTCCAAGGCGTAAGCTAGATTAGCATTCGCTTGTATGTCCATCATTTTTCCTTAATTGCTTGTAGCAATAAGTAAAAGTCGGCAAAATTGCCAACCATTAAGTACTATCGACCAGAACAAAGACTTCATGAATAACTTACTAGAAGCGCTAAACACAAATTTAGAACAAGCTTACCGAAAAGCGGTAGATGCTGACAATTCCTTGAATGCCTTACAACAAGACGGCAAAGGAAAGTTTACGACAATATTTGGAGACGACACTCCCTTTACTACGCGTAGCAAACGCTTTATTAGCTACGTCCAAGAACTAGCAGAAGACATTCAAGCACTCAAAACTCTAGAAGACGAACAAGTCAAAGCGAGTTTACCCAGCGTTGTAAAAAAGCTCGAACTATTATTAACAACACTGGGAAAGTTTAAACAAGCCGTTTAGTTAGCAGGTGCTTGATTAATTTGTTGAACGATAAAGCCATCCTTTTTTAGTTTAGTTAACAAGCCATCCTCACCGGGTAAATGCAAAGCTCCGACTAATACGTATTCGGTATCTGCATCTTTTAACATCTCGAGTAGTTGCGGATACCATGCTTCATTGCGCGTTACGATTAAATCTTTGTATATTTGCGGATGGTCTCTCATCATTTCGACCATTCCTGCTTGTACCAAGGCTGACATATCGCCTTTGCGCCAAGCACTGTGTATCTTGCTAATCAGTTCATCGCTTTTATCCAGCTCCTTCAATGTGTATTCAATGAGTGCATTCGGATCTTCATCATCAAAACTGTCTAGGAAAGCAAGTTGAGTATCAACAGATTCCAACCAAGAAATAGCCGTCTTGGCTTTTTTTCCCATCGCATAAAAGTATTCATCGACACCTTCACTGGTAAACCCTTTTCTTCTGTACTCCATAATCGTTAGGGTAAGCATCGCACCAGTCGCACTCAAATCCTCAAATTGCCCTTTTGGTAATCCGAGTGTTTGTAAATACTCATGTAGGGCTTCAAGAGTATCTGGCAATAATTTGTCAGACAACTTTTCTCCCGCAGCTTGCATAATGATTGGCAACATTTTTTGTTGAAAAGTGGGGGTTTCAAACGCACCAATATCCGTTTCAAAAACTAGTTCATCGGCTGCATCGTATGCCATTTGATAAGCGGCGGGGAGCGGATAGTCTTCTTCGGTTAAGATATGGAAGGTACCACCAAGATAGATGCTGTTTTGCCCCTTAGTGACTTTAAACACTGAGCTTGCCGCGAGCGAGTGACTTACAAACGACAATAACAACAAAGCCATAACTCGATAAGTTATTCTAACACTGTTTTTTATTGTTAAATCCACAATTTACTTCCTGTTCTCGATGTGAGATCCCTTGTTAATGCAACGCCTTTGTTCCCGAGAGTCTAAATGACCTATACTCAAAAACAAAGCCTAAGGGTATACCGCTAGGTCTTTGAGCCTTTTTTCGATTTGAGCAACCACGCTTTGGTACTCGCTACTGTCCACTTCCTTATATTTTTTTGTAAACTCAGCTTTGGACATGCCCTCTTCCAAGCCTTCAATCGATGGGAAGTAAGCACTTTCATTGTCGGCGACAATCAGGACTTGCTGCACTCTCTCGGCAGTTTTTGGATTGACCGCAAGTGCCGCGAATTGCGCACCCGCCATGTCTGCGGCAAGATCAACAAAACTATAACCTGAACCACCCTCTCCCCTATCCATCAACTCTTTAAACTCACCGACTGCTACACTGACCCCTTGTTCGGATAACAATTTAATCGCAGCTGAAAAGATAAAATGTAGGCTTAGATCTTGCCGATTGGCTAAGGCTGGTTTTTTCGTCAATTGCGGTATTTTCGCTAAGGCAAAATCCATATTGCCCACAATGGTTGCAAAGCGACGATGCCCTGCATAGATCGCCACCGCGAGTAATACAGCCTCATTTTCAAGTGTGGCTGAGCCCCCCTCTGCTTGGCTCATTGTTTGTGCCTCTTGCATCAAGGGCACGAGTAATTCATTTAGTGATACAGATACCTGATCGGCGTTGACGGGCGGTAAATACATGCCATCGAGCAAACGTAGATAGTGTGCTACCCGAATCTTAAGTATTTTATCGTTATCATCAACACTGCCTGTCTCGATGTTTTTTATTTCTCGCAACAGTGCATCCAGAGGATTGAGTGATAGTGTGAGGTCTTTATTGTTGATCTGGATACTATCGATACTACTGATAGCGGTTGTTGCTAACTCCGTATTGGTATAGCTATTTACTATTGATTCGGCGATACCCAATGCCCAATTACCCGGTAAAGTTACCGACCCGATGCGCACGCTATCAATTTCCAAGCCTTTGCCTTCTTTCACCACAACGTGAACATTGGCAAACAGATCAAACCAATTTATCAATTGATAACTCATCGACACGACGATGTACTCATCATTAAAATTCAGATCAGCCGAAGCTTGATCTTTAGCACGTTGAACAAAACCAGCGAGACTATTTGCCTGTGTTTCGTTTACATGGAGTTGATGCGCTTGGTAACGTTTGCGAAACACATAACGTACATCTGCCAATAAGGTATTAACAGATTCTGCTTGGTCTATTTGCTTGCTACTTTGTGCTTGAACATCAGCTGATAAATCAATAAACAAGACTGAGGCCAATACTAAAATTAGCAATAAAACGATGGCAATGTATCTAAAAATTTTGTGCAAAACTGTTTACCATTTTTTAAGAAAACCTGAGCGCCACTGGGGACTGCTTATCATTCCTCATCACCTGTGCCATGCCCATTTTTTATCAGACAATCAAAAACTGACGAAGTTTGGCGCTGTCAAGTAATGAGACTTTTGAGCGGTTTAGCATAAAAAATCGCTATACCGAGAGATTTAGCACTAAGTTTAACGAATGTTAGTATTCGTTGATAACAAATATTTGGCCTTTTGTTTTTTTACATATCTCTGCTAAACGGAAAATCAGCTATTGCACGCGTAAGAAGCGACCGAGAGATAGAGGCAGCAATAGAACACTCCCACCCAAGTAAAATTTAGCTTGCACAATATTTCGATTCTTGTAAATTATACAGACCGGTCTATCTATAATAAAAATATGAACACTAAAGAAAAAATTTTAAACGCTGCAGCGACCTTGTTTTACAACGATGGCATTGCCGCTACCGGCATTGACCGCATCATTGCGGTAGCGGGAGTAGCTAAAATGAGTTTGTACAACAACTTCGGGTCAAAGAGCGAATTAGTCGCTGCATATATTGAGGCGCGTCATCAAGAGTGGCTGAGCCTGTATGAAAAACGCTTGGAACGTGCGAAGGATCCTCGCGCTAAGCTATTGGCCATATTTTTAGCATACCAAGATCATGCTGAATTTGACTACGACAATGGTTTTCGCGGCTGTGGTTTACTAAATGCTGCGGCTGAAATGCCTGCTGGCAGCCCCAGCCGGTTAGCAGTAAAACAGCACAAAGACCACATTCATAAATTGGTGAAAAAAAACGTATCGGCGCTTCTAATACTGCCCGAAGACCATGAGGAAGTATGTGGTATGAGCGATGAACTCGCATTTTTACTTGAAGGAGCAATTTCTCTTGCAGGGCTTGAGGCCAGTAGTGACAAAATGCGCAGGGCCTACTGTATCGCCGAACGTATTGTTGGTAAGAATAACTAATGGAGAAACACTATCAATTGGGCATATTCGCCATCGTTATTGCGTCATGTTTCTGGGGCACAACAGGCACAGCGGCGACCTTTGCGAATGGTGTTCATCCGATCACCATTGCTGCCATTACAATGGGCGTGGGTGGATGTTTGCTAGCTTTGTTATCAATTGGCGCGATCAAATTGGACCACCTGCTTTTACGATGCCATTGGCAGCTTATCATCATTGGTTCTCTATCCATTGTTGTATATCCATTAGCATTTTATAGTGCGATGCACTTATCGGGTGTCGCCATCGGCAACGTTGTATCAATTGGCTCAGCACCACTTTTTACCGCGCTGTTAGAGCGTATTTTTGATAAACAACAACTATCAAGACGCTGGAGAATAAGCGCCGGTTTGGGCTTGTCTGGTGTCGCCCTTTTGTCTTTCGCTAAAGCGGAAATTGTCGGTGAGCCAATGGCAGCTCAAAGCTATTGGGGCATAGGATTGGGTCTTTTGGCGGGTCTAAGTTATGCCACCTATTCTTGGGTAGGGCATCGGCTGATTCGATGTGGTATTAGTGCACGAGCCGCCATGGGAAGCCAATTTGGACTTGGCGGCGTTTTGCTTTTGCCAATATTAATCTTTACCTATTCTACTGTTATACATTCGACTCAATCACTTGCAGTAGGCTTATACATGGCGATAGTGCCGACCGTTCTGGCCTATAAATTATTTGGTTACGGATTAAGCAAGGTCAAGGCCAGCACCGCGACGCTTATCACCTTACTCGAACCCGTAATTGCAACCTTACTGGCGGTCACCATCGTCAATGAAATTATCGGACTACAGGGTTGGTCTGGCATGGGGATGATATTACTCAGTTTACTCGTTATAATTTGGCCTGCATCTACCGTTCGAAGTAAGCAAGAAATATGAATATTTGACGTTTATAGTCAATCGAAATTTTTGATTGTTGGCGACGATTTGACTGTTTGATTATTGTAACCGCAAATCACTAACGAGGTATGCGGATATTCTAAACCCACATAAAACCTTTCAGACAGCTCAGCATAGTGTGAGACGATATCTTCAATTTCGTTGTGCATTTGTTTTAGAAGCGCATTAGGTAAGCTTAGTGGTTTTACAACAATATAATCTTCAAATTTTGAAGCTTCTGCCAACCTTTTCGAGACGGTTTGCAATGCATTTTCGATTTCTTTCAACACAAATTGCGTACTTTCAACAAATCCAATCGGCGCCTCTACAAGGAAAGACACCTTGCCTTTTATTGAGAGTGAAATTAGTCCGATATCCTCTAGTTTCCTTAAATATCGATGGCTTGACGCCGGTGTCAGATGATAATTAGATTGAATGATTTCTGGCGATTTTTTGTTGAAGAAAAGCTCTGTAAAATAATGGTAAAGACTTTCGTTTTCACAAAAAGCCAAATCTTGCTCTTCAGTAAACGAAGTGTGTCTAACTTTTTTATCCTCAATCTCACTCAGTATTTCCGTTAGTGACAAACCCGCTGCATCACACAAACACAGTAATTTTTTAAACCCAAGGTCATCCGCATTAAGCTGACGCTTTACTGTTAGTATAGAAACGCCAAGTTTATCGGCAATTTGCTGATAGGTCATGCGCTTTTCTTTTAGCTGCTTTTTTATTTCAACAAGGCAGTTTTTTACTTGCAAGCTTGCTTCCATTTAATCAAATACCTATACCCAGTTTAATTTAAAAATATCATAATTTGATACCTTATCGAAAGTACTGTATTCAACAAGCTGTCTTGCTGTAGTTTATTTATTATACAAACAAAGACTACAACGAGTTGGCCTAGCATGATGAATAGCAAACTATTTTATAATCTAGCATTGTTTATTTTTCTAACATTGACATGTCATCAAGGGCAAAGTAAAGAGCAGGAACCATTCAAAAAATATCCACTCAATGACGACTTTTGGAAAATAGAGAATAACGATGGCTCACTTGATGGTTTAACAATTTTGAACCATCAGGGAAGGCAATCTTTGTTAGTAAAGAATGGTCAAAAAGCCATATTGAAAGATGTAAGGTTCAAGAACTTCGTTGTTGATTTTTATTGCAACGCTCAGGTTCCAGGATTGGCATTTAGGGTACAGGATCAAAAAAATTTCGAGTATTTGTACCTCAGAATGATGATGAGCGGGAATAAAGATGCCCTGCAATACCTGCCTATCCACAATGGCAACCTTCCTTGGCAGTTATATAATTATCCCGATTATGAAGGTAAAGCAACATTCCCCAGAAAAGCAGTCGCAACTTTACCTCTTACGTTGAAAGAAGAGCTAGTGAGCGGAAAGGTAAGTGATACTTTACTTCTCAGCCTAAAAGAAAACGGTGTTAATTTTTCAAAAGAAACCTTTATTGATATCCCCGAAGAAAGCCCTGCCTATATCTTCGATCCTCAAAGTTCTGAAGCTCTATTGTTTGAAACAAGCGAGAATGAAATCGTTTTTTTGGACTTCAAAGTTTGGGTACACCTGAAAGTTGAAGTGCTTGAGGACAAGATGTCTGTTTACATAGGCGACATGAAAGCGCCAACTTTTATTGTTGAAGATTTAAAGCGAGATATCAAAACCGGTGGAATTAGTCTTTTTAGCAATTTCGGAGACCTTTATTTTAGCGATTTCTCCATAAAAGAAATTGAAACTTCCAGCGCCCTGGCTTCGCAAATGCAAGAGCGCGAACTTTCGCCGAATTACATTACTCAATGGGCGATGTCTAAGATGTTTGTCAAAGACACTGCAAATTATGAGCAACAAGTACACGACATGTTAGTTGAACAGGATGAGTTCGAGAGTATATCCGCGGATGAGGATGGACTTATCAACGTGAGTCGATTTTACAATGATATGGAAAAATCGGTAATTTTCACCAGTACCTTAGTTTCAGAGTCTGAAAAAGAGGTTACACTGAATTTTGACTTCGCCGACCAATTAGTGATTCTGTTGAATTCTGAAGTATTGTTCGAAGGTGAAATGGACTTTCGGCCACCACCTGAAAAAGGCGCAGAAGGCAGAGTTTTCGTAGACGATGAAAAAGTTTCGCTCAATTTAAAAAGCGGCAAAAATCAATTAGTTTTTGTATTGTCAGGCGATTCTCGTCAAAAGTTTAATTGGGGATTTATTGCTAAGCTGGATCAGCTAAATGGCATCTCAGTGCAAAAATAATAGTCACTTTGATTAGAGGCTCTCGTTTACCGTTTGGGAAACCACAGCGGGAATAGCTAATACAGCAGGGAAAACACTGCCATATAATGTGGAAAAAGAGTTTCACGGATTTCTTCGCGCGGTATGCGTCGATTGCAAACACGGACAGTGTTAATTTTTCTTACACTCGCATGGCTTTCAATATCAAACTTTGCTTAAATACCCATCTCAAGGTTTAAATCAATACTGTCGCCGACAAAACTCGGTTATGCGCAAAGAGCATAGCACTAAGAGAACATAGTCAAGGTGCAGTGAACCTAATATCAAGGAACTGGAAGAAAAGAATAATGCCCAAGGACTCTCCCTTTCATTTAAATAAGCTTTGTTATCAGCCACCTATAGTACTTTGCATTTTCATATTCAAGCTGTTTCTACTGAGTATCATGGTGTCTACGGCCAATGCCAACACTGAAATAAAGACGAGTGTGAGAGTGGCTCAAGTGAAAACGTCTACGGTACAACCAAGCACTTGGCGATTTGGCAAGGTTTTGTCGCGCCGTAACAGTCAAGTAGCCACGCAACTAAGCGGAAAAGTCTTGTGGATGGCAGAACAGGGAGAAATACTGGAATCAGGTGACCTTTTGGCTAAACTCGACGATTCGCTACTTAAACTGTCTGAACAGGTAATTGAAGCAGAAATCAGTCAAGGTAAAAATCAACTGGCATTTTTTAACAGTGAGCTACGACGACTGAAAAAATTAGCTGAATCTCAATACTCCTCACAAACACAAATAGAGCAAACAAGCGTCGATGCCCAAAATCAACAAAACATCATACGGGTAAAACAAGCCGAACTTGCCATGCTTAAACAACAAATTGAATTTTCTAACATTCGGGCTCCCTTTAGTGGTGTAATAGCAAAGCGTTTTGTTGAAGTGGGTGAAGTCGTTAACGTGGGCGACCCGCTCAGCCAAGTAGTGGAACTAAATAGCAAAGACATTCAAGTGATGATTCCCTTTTCATCTTGGCAAAGTGTTCGGTCAGTAAATAAGTTAAGCGTAAAAACAGATACGAGTTTTAAGGAACTTGCAATCCGGCAAATTATCCCCCTTAGCCATGACCGCTCTCAGCTAATCGAAGTGTTATTGGATGCCAGCCATGTCGACTGGCCAGTGGGTATGAATGTGCTCGTGGAAGTGCCACTGCAAGGAGAAAAAGAAGTATTGCTCGTACCAAGAGATGCGTTAATTATTCGCCAAGACAATACCTTTGTTTACCGCGTTTCAGAAAACGATACTGCCCAGCAAGTCATTGTGGAAGTGGGTGAAACACACGGTGACATGATCATAGTTGATGGCGAACTATCAAATACAGATAGGGTGATTGTGCGCGGAGGAGAGCGCATCATTCCGAATAGCAAAGTGCGTATTTTAGGGCAATTAGGAAAAGCCAATGTCGCTGGTTAAAAAGGGCATCGACAATCCGGTCTCAGTCATTGTAGGCCTATTGCTCGTGACCTTGTTTGGTGCGCTGAGTTTGATTAGATTACCTATTCAAATGACACCCAATGTTGAACAGGCACAAATTATTATCTCAAATAATTGGCCTTCTGCCTCTCCCGAGG
Organism: Agaribacter flavus; assembly: GCF_042646125.1. Classification (NCBI taxonomy): domain Bacteria; kingdom Pseudomonadati; phylum Pseudomonadota; class Gammaproteobacteria; order Alteromonadales; family Alteromonadaceae; genus Agaribacter; species Agaribacter flavus. The sequence goes on along the minus strand of NZ_JBHRSW010000007.1, from coordinate 72,553 downwards.
AGATCGAAGCAGAAATAACTGAACCGCAAGAAGATGCGCTTCGTGGCATTTCTGGCTTGCAAAAAATGGAATCCAGTTCAGGCAGAAACTTTGGCCAAGTTGTCTTGAGTTTCGACCAGAGTATCGATTTACAAGACGCCTTAGTCGAAACCATGAATCAACTCAATCGAGTACCGAGTTACCCCGCTGACGCACAAGAGCCTGTGTTATTTGTGGGACGCGACGAGTTTTCAGGGATCATTGCGTGGTTCAATGTGCAAACAATCAACGGCAATACTCGGCAGATATCAAGCTACGGTGAATTCATAGAAGATATCATCGAATCGAGACTGGAGCGCATCGACGGCATTTCGTCTGTTAACACATACGGTACCTTAGAAAAAGAATTACGGATAAGTTTCAATCCAGACAAACTAGCTGCTTACAAGTTAGGTATTAACCAACTGGCAAATGAATTGCGCTCCCTAAAAGATACTTCAGGTGGCTTTACAGAGATTGGTCGGCGCCAGTATACACTTCGCTTTCAAGGTAAAATCCCTGTTGAGAATTTAGGCTCTACCGCCATAGGGATGCACGAAGGACATCCTATTTTGTTGAGCGATGTCGCCTCTATCGATTATCAATACGAAGACGAGTTAGGAGTAATTTATCAGCTAGGTGAGCGAGGGGTTGCCATAAGCGTGATCCCAGAAGCAAACGAGAATATTTTGGAACTCATGCAAGATATTCAACAAGAAGTCACCGCCTTGAATCAAGGTGTTTTAAAGCAAAATGACCTGCTTATGACACAGGTATATAACGAAACAACCTACATTGATAGTGCGATTGACTTGTTGCGCAACAATATTGCGATGGGTGTGCTGCTTGCAATTGGCATACTCTGGTGGTTTTTACGACGTCTCCGTGCCACTCTGATCGTGGCGATAACCATACCTGTAGCGATGGCTTCAACCTTTGTGGTGTTGGATGCAATGGGTAAAACCCTTAATATCATATCCTTAGCAGGCATCGCTTTCGCAGTAGGTATGGTACTGGACTCGGCTATAGTTGTACTCGAAAACATTGTGAGACTGAGAAGCCAAGGGCTATGTGCAAAAGAAGCCGCCACAAAGGGGGTCACACAAGTGTCTGGTGCCCTACTCGCCTCAACAGCCACGACTATCGCCATCTTTATTCCTATTTTGTTTATCGAAGATATATCTGGCCAGTTATTTGGCGATTTGGCACTGGCTATTTCTGTAGCAGTGGTTAGTTCGTTTTTGGTTGCCATGCTCGTATTACCCAGTAGTTCAGTATGGCTCTTAAAAAACGAGGGTAGCGCCGATCCTCACTTACACCAATGGCAAGCAATCAGCAAAGTCATTATGGCTATTACGGCAAAACGGAGATACCGAATTGCTTGGGTACTTGGTTTGGCAACGGCATCTGTCGCGATAGTTTGGCTAATATTTCCCAAAGTAGACTATCTCCCCCAAGGCAATCGAAACGATATTTTTGCGTTTATCAGCCCACCTCCCAGTATCAGTGTTGAGATCGCGGATAAAGAAATTGCACAAGTCATAAACGAAAAGCTACGTCCCTACTATAACGGCGAAAAACAACCCAAGGTAGAAAGCTATTTCGTCGGTGTGTTTAGCGCCTTTGGCTTTGCTGGTATGAGCGCTGAAGACCCAAAAGAAGTCAAAGCGCTACTCGCCATTTTACGCGAAGAGCTAAAAGACGATTTTCCTGATAGCTTTACCTTTGCCAGTCAACAACCCTTATTCAATAGAATCAACACGGCTGGCGCCTTGAGTATAGATATTCAAGGCATTGATATTGCTGAGTTGCAAGTGGCGGCTCGGCTCGCGATGGCGGCAATACAAGATGCGCTGCCGAGCGCACAAGTGCAAGCCGTGCCAGAGTTAGAGTTTTCGGAATCAGAGTTAAGACTAATCCCCAAGTTAACACAACTACAGAGTTTTGGTATTTCTCGACAAGATGTGGCGGGTATTACCGCAGCGCTTGGAGATGGCCAATTTTTAGGTGAATATTTTGATGGTCAACGCCGCGCCAGAATCATGCTCAGGGCAGAAGACTGGCAATCCCCCGAACAACTATTAGCGACACCAATTTATGCAAATGACGACAGTGTTATTCCACTTGGTGAGCTGGTAGATTTTAAACGTACAGCGAGTCCCAGAAGCATACGTCGCGTGGATCGAATGCGCACCCTGAGTTTGAATATTTCGCCGCCAGAGGATTTATCTCTTGAAGAGACGCTATCTATCCTCAAAACAGAGGTCGAACCGATCATTTATCAAAAACTGTCAGACAACAGCATTGTCAATTACAGGGGAAGTGCTGAGGCATTAGAAAAAACCATAAAAGAAATGAGCGCCAGTTTTTTCTTAGCGCTAGTGATTCTATTTTTATTGATGGCCGCCATGTTTCGCTCGTTTTTAGACAGCGCACTTGTGGTCTTGACCATCCCGCTAGCAACTGTTGGTGGTATCAGTTTATTGCAAATTAGCAATCTTGTTGTAATGCAAGCGCTCGATCTCTTAACCATGATTGGTTTTGTCATTTTACTTGGCCTAGTTGTCAATAACGCGATACTTTTGGTGCTGCAAACTCGTGAGTCTGAGCGAAAAGGCTTATCGCGCACTCAAGCGGTAGAAACAGCCATTACCCTGCGCTTAAGACCTATACTCATGAGTACACTGACCAGTCTTTTTGGTATGTTGCCTTTGTGGCTATTGCCAGGCTCTGGAGCCGAAATATACCGTGGCACAGCCGCCGTGATAGTAGGTGGCATGACCGTCAGTACCCTATTTATGCTGGTATTTCTGCCGAGTTTATTAAGATTTGGAGAAGACAACTTGAAAAAGTAGTAGAGAGAGAAAGAGCCATTTTTACACAGTACCCATCGCTAAAATTGACTAGTACTTGCTTTTCTTCTATCTCGTACCACAAACCCCAAGTTCTCCATACCCTTCCGGCTTAGCATAAGGCATATTGAACGTTCCATGCTCATTCAGCGAATTAGTCAAACCTAGTATGCGATTACCTTTCATACCAGTACGCCGCTTATTGCTAAAAGTTACGGCGCCAACTCCCCTGATACAGGGGATCCCCTATAAATCATCAGCCCAACAATAGAACAGCACAAAAGGGCGAGTATATTTGGCTGGCTTACTTGGCGAGGTCTTGGGGTGGATGTAAGGCCAGAAATATTGGCATAATCAAACCCACTGCCCGATTCAACAACAAAATCAGGTAACCACCTACCTGCAGCGTCAAAAACGCTGGCTCTTGTAATCATTGTGTTTCCAAGATCATTTTTCATCTGAATATCGATTGAACCAACATCAATAGCTTGAATGTCAACTTCAAACAATTCGCTGTATGTCCAGTCTATAAATATGGCTTGACTGGCCCACAGCAAATCCCGAAAACAACTCTGGTATCAAGAGTGTCCATTTCATTGACATTGCTTCCAAAAAAACCATTTCCGTGACTGCTGACAGTGCCGCTCAAACTTGAGTTCTGGTTTGATTGACCGGAAGAGTTTGCGTAAGCTTAGCTATTGAGGATTGCTTCGTGATAGCGCCATACTGCCCAGATGGTCTTTGTATGGATAACTGAATATAATTACCGTAGACCAGAGGCAATTAAATTGTTGCTTTGCATGTCTTCAGATGGCTGCAGCCAGATGAAGCTTGGCCAAAGTGGCATGTATGAATATTTCACAGATGTTTTTCTTTATTTTTATGGTCTATGCCAAAAAAGTAGGAAAACCAAACTACTACACAGAGTAAAGAAGCCAAAAGATAGTCTTCGCTTTGCTTGCCAAATTCGAAGCTAGAACTTGCCATAAATGAGAATGTTCCAATAGCAATAAACGCCAGAATCAAAAGTCTAGCCACGCTTAGTTTTATTCGGATGTTTTTCAGCATTTTTAAAATTCCTTAGGTTGGGAACAGATGAATCGGACTGTTCCCTTAATACTTAACTATGAGTTAAAAAAATCGTAAATTGCACCACCTAACCACTTTCCAAAGCTCTCAGCTCCCAATGCATTTGCACCGTGATAAGCAGCTACCCCGACACCAACGGCCACGCTACCAACGGCAGCAGCAGTACCGACTGTTGCTGCACCAGCTCCAGCCGCAGCAGCTCCTATACCAGAACCTACACCGCCCATAGCCACTGCCTCACCGAAAGAAATATTCATTCCTCCGCTTATTTTCTCCAATTCGGTAACACTTAAATCTCTCATCTTTTTCTCCTTGTTTAAATATATATAAGAGAAATTAAGTATACTTGTGAAAACCTTTTGGAAAACTGAACCGTAGTATTGATTAAAGCCTTTCGTAGTGATTCAGATAGCAGGATATCTCTGTATAAGTCAGCAGTATTCAGTACCTAAGGTTGAACAAAGTTACGTCTCGCTTGCTCAACAAGTTTGCGAACATAACAGCCTTCACTGTGATCATTCACTAGTCCCATTGCTTGCATAAAGGCATATGCCGTTGTTGGCCCAACAAATTTCCAGCCGCGTTTTTTTAAATCTTTTGACAAAGCTATTGATAGGTCAGAAGTAGCGCGGGTCGTGGGTTCAGGTGTATCGTCACGGTAACGCCACAAATATGTCGCTAAACTGCCAAATTCATCAACCATAAGTATGGCTTGTTTCGCGTTATTAATTACCGCTTCTATTTTACCTCGATGGCGGACGATGCCTTCGTCTTGTAATAACTCGTTAATTTTTGATTCATTGTATTTGGCGACTTTATTAAAGTCGAAGTTGTCGAAAGCACGACGAAAACCTTCACGCTTAGTTAATATAGTGCGCCAACTTAGCCCCGACTGAAAGCTCTCTAGGCAAAGTTTTTCAAATAAGGTTCGATCATCGCTAACCGGAAAGCCCCATTCTTTGTCATGGTAGTCAATATAACCTTCGGTGGCACTGCACCAATTGCAACGCGCTTTGCCATCATTTCCAATAAAAAGGTTCTCGTTTATTTGATCCATGTTTTATTTATATCCACATAATCGGGTGCTTGTGTTTTCGCAGATACGGCGGAATTAAAGTAAGGCTAGGTAGTAATCTGACTTGCATCTAGACTACTCAACAACCGCCAAGTTGCCCTTGCTCTCTAACCAAGTTCTGCGATCACCCGAGCGTTTTTTTGCAAGCAACATATCCATTAGCTCTAGCATTTCTTCTGCATCACCTGAAGTTAACTGTACCAAGCGGCGCGTATTCGGATCCATCGTGGTTTCACGCAATTGCAATGGATTCATTTCGCCCAAACCTTTAAAGCGTTGAACATTCACTTTTCCGCGCTTTTTCTCTGCCTCTATGCGATCCAAAATACCTTGGCGCTCGGCATCATCCAAGGCATAAAACACTTCTTTGCCAACGTCAATTCTAAATAATGGAGGCATGGCAACATACACGTGACCTTGGTCTACTAAGGTTCTGAAGTGTTTGACAAATAAAGCGCATAGCAATGTGGCAATATGCAAACCATCGGAGTCAGCGTCGGCGAGAATACAAATCTTACCGTAGCGCAACCCGCTTAAATCGTCAGAGTCGGGATCAATGCCTAGTGCAACTGAAATATCATGTATTTCTTGTGACGCTAGCACCTGTGACGAATCCACTTCCCAGCTATTCAGTATTTTGCCGCGCAGGGGCATGATGGCTTGAAATTCCCTATCACGCGCCTGTTTTGCCGATCCCCCTGCTGAATCCCCTTCCACAAGAAAAAGCTCAGAACGGTCATTGTCTTGTGTTGAACAGTCAGTTAATTTGCCAGGAAGAGCCGGCCCTTGAGTGATCTTTTTGCGAGCAACTTTTTTACTTTGGCGCAAGCGCTTTTGCGCATTCGCAATGCACATTTCAGCCAAAATTTCTGCTACATCGGTGTGCTGATTTAACCAAAGACTAAACGCATCTTTTACTACGCCGGATACAAATGCAGCCGCCTGCCTAGAGGATAAGCGCTCTTTGGTTTGACCTGCAAATTGCGGGTCGTGCATTTTGGTCGATAGAATGTATGCGCAACGCTCCCAAATATCGTCAGCAGTAATTTTTACGCCTCTGGGTAATAAATTTCTGAACTCACAAAACTCGCGCATGGCATCCAGCAGGCCTTGGCGCAATCCGTTTACGTGAGTACCGCCTTGCGCTGTTGGGATCAAATTCACGTAGCTTTCGGTGACTAACTCACCGCCCTCAGGCAACCAAAGTACCGCCCAATCTGCTGCTTCGCCATTACCAGAAAATTGTCCTACAAAAGGCGTGTCGTCTGGAACCGTTATGTATTCTTTAACTGACTGATACAAATAATCCCGTAAGCCATCTTCGTAATACCACTCTTGGCTTTCTTTAGTAAGCTTGTTATCAAAGCGAATTTTAAGACCTGGGCACAATACGGCCTTTGCTCTGAGTAGATGCAGTAAGCGGTTAACTGAAAACTTGGCGGAATCAAAGTATTGTGGATCTGGCCAAAAATGCACACGCGTACCCGTGTTGCGTTTTCCGCAACTATCCACTACGCCGAGTTCTTGGGTTTTGTCGCCATTGCCAAACGCCATAGCATATACATCGCCACCGCGACGCACTGTCACCTCGACCTTAGTGGATAAGGCATTGACCACTGAAATACCCACCCCGTGTAAGCCACCTGAAAATTCGTAGTTTTTATTAGAAAACTTTCCACCGGCGTGTAACTTAGTCATAATAAGTTCAACGCCCGATATTTTTTCCTCCGGATGAATATCTACCGGCATGCCTCGACCATCATCGATGACCTCTAAAGACTGATCTTCATGCAGCGTGACTTTAATGTTCCTTGCGTGGCCTGCAAGCGCTTCATCAACACTGTTGTCAATCACCTCTTGTGCCAGATGATTAGGGCGGGTTGTGTCGGTGTACATACCGGGGCGGCGTTTGACTGGCTCTAAACCATTGAGGACTTCGATCGCTTCAGAATTATATTGGCTGCTCATAGAATATGTGTCTTTGCTTATTTATTATTGACTATGCTCGCTTAACGCTTATTGACAGAGTCTTTTCTTCTTGTCTTGTCGCATACTACCAAGGTCGTGCCTTGAAGGGAATAACTCTGATTAACGCAAAAAGTCCACTATCTCGTGTAAGTGGCGATCGTAATTAACAAAGCTATGGTCTCCACCTTGTTCAATAAGCATTTTGCTTCCACTATACCGTTGTTTAGCTAAACGATAATCCAAGGTTTCATCCCCAGTTTGTAGCATCACAAAGTAGTGCTCTTTGTTGTTTAAGCGATGCTGGTAAATACCTTTTAGAACCCGCAGTTGTTCAGAGTGAATATGAAATCGTTCACCTGTATACGGGTTGGTATGCGCCCCGAGATAGTTTTTTAACAAACTGTGAGGTTCTACCGCTGGATTCACGAGTACAGCTTTTCCCCCATAATTTTCGACAAAATATGTGGCTAAAAACCCACCCATCGAACTGCCAATAAATCTTAACTCTGTAACAGGAAGAGTATTTACCAACGCATCGATTTTAGCAATGGCCTTTGATATGTCACCGGGAAGCATGGGAACATGCACGTTGGTGCTGGGTAAAATTTGTTTAAAAAACGCGAGTGTTTGTTGAGCCTTAACAGATTGAGGAGAACTCAAAAAGCCATGAAGGTAAATAAGATGATGCATGTTTACATTCTTTTTTTATGTGTTATTGCGCTGAAATACTGGCTTGGTGATTTTGACTGAGGCAAAAGTGTAACCACTCTGACAAAAAGATATTAACCATAAATTTTTCGTTACGCTGATGCATATTTAAGTTTGGATACTCGTATACTGGTTTCAAATGGGCAATACGTTGCGAGGCTAAAACTTCGGCTACCTTCGCATCGTGGTACAAACGTATATGCATCGACGGGCGCAAGAATTTAGGTGAACTAGTGGCAATCTGCGCCATATCTAGCGTACTTGTATATCGAGTCGATTCGATTATTTTGATTCTGTACTCCATCGACTGGCTAACGCTGAAAGTGTAAGACAAGTCCTCAGTGTCGCAATCAGGTAGCAATTTCATCATACACACATAATTGTTCTCGCAGGTCGCAAGAATAGTCGGTAAATGTGGTACGTAACGTTTTTTCAAGTGCGTCTCTTTTTACTTATTGCCAATCACTCAACAGTGCTGCTTTGTTTAAGAAAAACCATTGTAACAAAATAATCGCGGTAGAATTGTCGATTTTACCCGAGTCCAACCATTCTCTTGCCTGTACCTCAGGCACACGCAGCACTTTAATGTCTTCCGTTTCTTCATCTAAACCATGTATACCATCGGCTAGAGAAGAATCTACTTTACCAATATAGGCATATAGTCGCTCTGTCGTGCCGCCGGGGCTCATTAAAAAATCACAGACTTTGGTGAGTTTTTGAATCCTTAATCCAGCCTCTTCTTCTGCTTCTCGATGACAAACTGACTCGTGCGATTCTCCCTCTTCGATAATACCTGCCACCACTTCTATTAGCCATGGCGAGGTCGAGGTTTCCATAGCAGGAAACCGAAATTGCTCTATCAACACAAATTCTTCATTGTCCGAATCATACAGCAATACCGCGACTGCATGGCCTCGCTCAAAGACCTCTCGTGTAAAAACTTCGGTCCAAGAACCATCATACTTGCGGTGACGCAAATAATATTTATTTGTTTGAAAATAGCCATCGTGCAAAGATTCTTTTTTTACTACTTCGACATCTGCTTGGGTAAAACTCGTCATATTTTGCCTTTAAACATCCAAAACCGCGTTTTACACATATTCTGTTACACTTAACAAGAAATTGATACATGCAAGCCATATTATATATTGCGTGTTTACTCTAGACTCGACAGAATAATACGAAGGTACCTTCAGTCTGTTGAATCTATGATTGTTTTTTGTATAACAGGCTATATAAACTAATCTAACAAATGGCTATGTTCCCTTTAAATATGAATATGCAAAAAAACAAAGCCCAAATGACATGCAGAAATTGTAAACGGCTTTTTAGAGTATCTATATTTAAAGGGAAAGTAGTTAGACAAAAAATCACATGAAAAGGCAACTAGGAATGAAAAAAACGCTAATTTCCATCGTGCTTGGATTTGGTTTGGCAAACACAGCGTTAGCTGATGACCTGATGACCGTTTATCAAATCGCAGTAGAAAATGATCCATTGATCAACAGAGCAGAAGCGCAAAAAGACGTTGCTTATTCTGGCATAAGCTTAAGTCGGGCGTCTTTACTGCCACAAATTACTGGCAGTGTCAGTTATTCAGATGGCTCTCGGGAAACATTTAACCAACAATCAGACCGAGATGAAAATGGTAATCTAGAGTTTTTTGAAGTAGCAGGTGACGTAGACAGCGAGAGCTTAAGTTATGGTGTAGAACTAAACATGTCGCTGTATGATCATTCAGATTGGTTGAACATGGATCGCGCTGAGCTCGTCGCTCAACAAAGTGATGCTGCGCTTGCGGCTGCGCTACAAGACCTAATGAATAGAACCGTAAATGCATATCTAGCAGTACTGCGTGAGCAAGACAATGTCGAATTCGTCAAAGCTGAGTTGAGAGCGATTGAACGCCAACTAGAGCAAACAAAGCAGCGCTTTGAAGTCGGTCTAACTGCGATAACCGATGTGCATGAGGCGCAAGCTAACTTTGATAATACCGTTGCACGACAAATTCGTGCCGAAAATCAATTAGAGTTGCGTCTAGAAGAGCTTCGGGAGATCACCGGAAAATATCACGAACGCATCTACGTCTTGGATACCGAGCGATTTTCTGCTACCACCCCATCGCCTTCAAGTGCAGATGAATGGCTCAATATTGCCAAAGATTCCAATTTAAATTTGCTCGCCCAGCGTTTTGCGAAAGATATAGCAAAAGAAGATATAGAAATCGCACGCTCAGGTCACTACCCCACGCTAAGCTTGCGAGGGTCATATGACATTGAGGACGGCGAATCAACCTCTACATTTTCTCGCACGGATGATCCAACGGGCAATAGAGGCCTCGTGCGAAACACGCCACCAGCGCTTGATCGTACAAGCATAGGAATTAGCCTAAACGTTCCTATTTACCAAGGTGGTTCGGTAAGTGCACAAACAGAGCGCGCGCGCGCCAACTATGTGATTGAAAGCGAAAATCTTGAATTGAGCTATCGCCAAACTGTGCGCTCTGTTCGCAGTTCATTCAACGATGTAAAAGCGTCTGTCTCTACCATTCGCGCTTTGGAGCAGTCGGTGGTTTCGGCAGAAAGTGCGTTAAATGCGACAGAAGCAGGTTTTGATGTCGGTACACGGACGATTGTAGACGTGCTCAACAGTACACGTAATCTATTCGACGCTAGACGCAACCTCGCCGATGCAAGATACAGCTTTATTTCCGCGATTATTAGCTTAAAACAAGCGGCAGGGACGCTAACCGAAGACGACTTAAAAGCCATAAATAAGTCATTAAAACCAGCTACTACTAACTCATAAGAAAAAAGGCATGGTTCGTGCGATTTAGAGCAACATATAATAGCGCTACTTACCATGCCTTCAATATATGGGGTTGACTAGGATGTTCTTTACAGCAAATACACCTAGATATCCCTCGTTTGTCAGCCATCTTGATTGATTTGAGCAATCAGAGCGTTTCGCGTCGCCTTGACCACTTCGTCGTTACCAAAAATTTGGCAAGTACCCGCAGCCATATGCCCACCGCCGCCGTAGCGTAAACATAACTCACCCACGTTCGTATTAGAGCTCCGGTTTAAGATAGACTTACCTATGGCAAACACTGTATTTTGCTTACGAAAACCCCACATTTCGTGTATCGAAATATTACACTCAGGGAATACCGCATAAATCATAAAACGATTACCAGCATAGATGGTCTCTTGATCGCGAAGATCAAGTAACACTAGGTTGTCATATACTGTTGCACATGCTTTGATTTGTTCCGCGAACTTTTCCGCATGTTCAAAGTACAGAACTACTCGTTCTTGTACGTCAGGTAAAGCGATGATTTCTTCAATAGTATGATTACGACAGTAATCAATAAGCTCCATCATTAATTGATAGTTAGAAATTCTAAAGTCGCGAAAACGTCCCAAACCCGTTCTGCTATCCATGAGATAGTTGAGTAATACCCAGCCTTCTGGATGCAAAATTTCTTCTCGAGTAAACTGCGCGGCATCAGCCTTATCTACCGCTTCCATCATATCGTCCCATGCCGCGGGAAAGGTATCTCTTCCCCCATAATAGTCATACACAACTCGCGCCGCTGAGGGAGCCTTGGGATCAATGATATGGTTGGGATCATTGTGTTCAGCGTTTCTAGATACTTCGCTCAAGTGATGATCAAAAGCCAAATTGCACCCGGGTACATAGGGTAAATTGGTCGTAATGTCGTTAGGTGTGATGTCGACCAATCCATCTTGCATGTCTTTAGGATGGACAAATTTTATCTCATCAATCAAGCCTATTTCCTTTAACAATACGGCACAAACTAAGCCGTCAAAATCACTCCGAGTAACGAGTCGGTACTTGTCGGCAACAGAAGCTGTCATGGTAGACACGATAATTCTCCCAAGTTTAGATGTTAGGTTTATAAAGCTTGTCGATTGCCTATACTATGATGCGTCCCACAAGCTTGGGTATTAGCACACATACCTTGATATGCAGGAAAATATTCGTTTAGGCAAAACACATTTCTTTACAATAAGTTGCAACTTTTCAGCAAAAAATTAGCCACAATACTCTGTCGTAAATATTTGAGCTTATAAATGAAAAATACACGTTTTGTCCTAGCACTTGGTATTTTAATATTCTCTACAAACAGCTTTGCTGAAACCAATGCCACATTGGATAAACTCAAAGCCAAATTGTTGAGCCTAGAAGGTCGTTCTCCCATATCTGCAATATATGAGCGTCAATTTACCGATGTTGAAGATGCGGATGATGATAAGAAACGCCGTGAAACTACAGGAAGTATTTCCGTGAAGGTACAAGTCAATGATCGTGGTTTACACATTAATTACCCTCAAGACATTATAGAAACCATGGAAGAAGAGGCAAAGGCGAAAGCACTAGACGAAGAAAGTAAAACCCCGACATTAAATGCTGTCTACGATGTAAATGCCGTAAATCTTGATTACCAGTTATCTGCAGCGAAGCGCATATTAAGACGAATTGAGAAAGCCAGTTTTATAGAAGAAGAAACGGCAACACACGAAGGAAAACAGGTGAGTATCTTACGCTTTAACCTCCCGTTGGAAGCCATCATTACTGATGCGAAAACTCGTAGATACGTCAGCAAATTTGAAGGGGTGTACTCTGTAACTGTTGATGAAAATGCTATTCCATTAAAAGTAGAAACTGACTTTTTTGGAAAAGGTCGCGCGTTTTTAGTGTTATCTGTAAAAGTGAAAAATATAGAAACATCTACATTTACGGTCGTAGCGGATAGACTGGTTCGTCTTCAAAATGAATACAGTAACGAAATCCAATCAAGCTTTGGCGACAATCAATCCAGTGGCGTGAATTCAATCACTATTGTTTCTCAGTCAGACTATGAAGCTGAACAGCAGATAAACTAACGATCTTCGTAAGGCACTTCACAATGTGCTCTGGCAAAACTTACTATCTCTTCTCGTGTAAATGTTGTTAATACTCGTTCACGGGATGCAGGTTGAAGTTTTAAACTTATTTTTTGTCTGCGCTCTTGTTGCGGTCGGATAGGTCTAGGCATCAGTCCTCCGCCGCAATTTGGGCAAACATTTAGCAATACGTGGTCTACACAACTGACACAAAAGGTACACTCATAAGAGCAAATCATTGCTTGGGTCGAATTGGGAGGGAGATCTTTGTTGCAGCATTCACAATTGGGTTTCAAAACAAGCAATGTCTTATCCTAGGTGTTCGATTAAACTGTGTAAGACAATAATCTAAGAAAATTATTAAGTTGCGACAAATTAGCCACGTTTAACGACAAATACCTAAAACGTAACACTGCGCTCATAGCCTTGACCATGAGCGCAACAGGGTTGTAGAAGCATCGACTTACTTGTTATTTTTTAGGTCACCAAAACGACGTTCGTACATTTCACTGTGAAGCTCTCTCGCTGCTTTTACCATCGCGTTGTAAGGAATATCCGTAACCGAGACAAAGCCGACATTGTAGTTTTCACCGTCCCACGAACGCCCTGAAATAGGTGAATCCAAGTACTGGAACCAGTGAGCACCCACAAAATAGTTATTATCGAGTACACTGTACATATAGTCTTTATACATTCTGGCACGGTCTTGCTGGTCAGTCGCATGAATAAGCCCGGGGTGGAAGAAACCGGAAGCACTGGTTCCCATATGGAACTCGCCGATCACCGTAGGCATATCCAAATCTTCCAAAAACTTCCATTTATGCTGAGTAATACCCTCTTTGTAGAGGTTGAAACTCACGACATCCACATGCTTTGCGGAAGCTTTAACAACAGGTTTGGGCATTCCCCAATCAGCAAACCTCACACCCATGTACATATGGTTAGGCATGTGCTTGTCTAGAGACTCGCTAATTATCCGAAAATATTCTGAGGAATAGGTATAAAGTAGGTGCTCGTAGTCAGCAACTTGGGCAGAATTTTGCTCGTTTAACTTGCTTTCGAATTCACCTTTTGCAAACGTTTTCCAAGAACGAAGGTTTAGACCCCATGCTTCATTTAACTTGGCAATTTTGCGGTACTTAGCTTTCATTTCTTTGACAAAAACAGCTTTAGTAGGAGACTCACTTGCAGGTCTTCCAAGCGTATTAATGACAATACCCAGTTCTGTAGTTAAGGATTCAGGGCGTCCCCAACTGTGCTCGTTATCAATAAAGACACCAACACACCAAGGGCTATTGTTGACCTCTCGTGCGACTTGCGTGACGGTGTTTTCAACGCTTTGAGCAAATACCGGATCAAAGGGATCAGGCATTCTTACCCAAAAGTCATTACCACTGGATACTGTTTTAAAATTGCCGTTTACCCAGCCATTAGCGAAATAAGGGATCTTGTTATTGTCGTAAAACATTGGATCAACCCAGTTGCCAAATGAAGTAAAACCCCAACTTAGCATCCGATCCACTGTCACATTTCGCCAATTTTCAAGATACGAATACGGTGAAGTCTCTCCGTACTTCCTCTCTAAATTTGCCATATAGAAGCTAAACACCTCGCCTTTTTTCATCGGGCCAGAGTGCGCTGCTGGGCGATAACCGTAGCTGCTTGCCAAAGGATCATCCATATTGGGCAACCATTCGAACATTTGTTTTCTGGTTTCTGACACCAATGAACGGCTGGGAATGGCTTTAATTGCTGGAGGATTTAAACCCTGCGTGATCGCTGGATTCACATCTTTGGGTCCTCTCGCACCGACTAGATTTGCATCGTAATCATAGCCAGTCAATGTACTCGCATCAGTAATTCTAATGTTGGCAATACCGGTTGTAAGGAATAAATACCCCTCGGGATCGACAAGGCTCCACTTATCCCCAACTTTCTCTGTTCTAAAGTAGCCAGTTGCTTCAAATTTGGGCCCATCTTTCCAGCCGCTGAATTTTGTTCTGTCAGCGATTTTGGGCTTGGCCTTTAACTCCGCTAGTTCGCTGTCACGGACACTTAAGAGTTCTTCTTCAGAGTGAACTTTTTCTTCATATTCCATGCGAGAAGGTTGACCGAATTTATCGACGATGTTGACTAAGTAGTCCTCATTCAATTCAGGGTGCGGAAGTAAACGAATATTGTCTAAGGTAATTTCCTTATCATGTAGATTATACTGAACACTCATAGAAAATGTGCGGATAGCGCTGGTATCCAAATGTTTAGAGCCCCACATCCATACAAACTGTCTATCATCAGATTCCCATGTTGGCGGATTTGAACGAAGGCCAGAGCTAAGATTAAGCTCTACTTTATCTCCCAATCCTGTATCAGGGCTACCCAAGTCATGACCAATCATTTTTGAATAGTACGTATTAGAACCCCCAACCGGTATGACAATACTGCGCGTGTATGATTGCCACTTTGCATCACCCACATTTAAATACAACTGTGTAGACAAATCACCTTCGTTAGCGATATCAAAGGCAAGGCTAAAGTCATCTAAATGACTCCAATCGTAAGGAATTTTCGGTGTAAAGCTTATCGCGGCATACTCGTGAAACGAGGATTTAAATTTAACACGCAAAGCCTTGTTACCATCGGTGACCCCCTCCCCCGTGTTTACAATTTCAGCGTCAGCATTGATCAACTGAATGTCAACTGGGATAGCGCCATCTTCAAAACTAAACAAGGAAAGCCCGTCAACCTGCTCACTTTGTGAAGCTTGCGCAAGCGCTCCTCCCCAAAAAAACGTAGACATTGCAAGGCTTGCTAAAGCAACACGTGAGGTCGCGGTCAACAAGGATTTGGCTAATACCATAATATTTACCTTCTAATTATTTAACTCTATTTTGGCAATTAATATCACTATCGGCTTACCATAAAATTAGTACACTTTTATTTAAGCTGCTTAATTTGTTCGCTTAACGCGGCAATTTGCGCTTGTAAATCAACTAGGGTGGGTTGATTTTTTTCTAGCTCTTTACGCTTTTCTTCTCGTTCTCTTGTGTGTTCTTCTTCCATTACGCCCACTACAATCCCAATTACCATATTCAAAAAAGCAAAAGCTGTGAAAAAGATAAAGGTCATATAAAACACCCAGCTCATTGGATAGACTTCCATTGTCTCGTATTGAATGTCAGTCCAATCCTCAAAGGTCATGACTCTAAAGAGTGTAAGCATTGAAATCGCGATATTACCCCAAAGCACTGGGTTGATTTCACTGAATAAAAAACTCCCCACTGCAGCATATATGTAAAAAATAATAAACATGAGTAATACGACGTACCCCAGACGAGGCAGGGCAATAAATAGTGAATTAATGAGCACGCGCAACTCTGGTACGATTGAAATCATGCGCAACACACGAAATATTCGAATTAAACGCGCTAGCAGTGCCATTTCAGAATCATCAATGGGTATAAGGCTGATCACCACCACTACCGTGTCAAATACATTCCAGCCCGAATGAAAAAATCGTTTTTTATCTTCTTCCGTAATAAAGCGAATACTTATTTCAAGCAGAAAAAACACCGTGATAAACACATCTAAGTATTTTGCTATTAATAGTGAGGTTGGCGACAGATCATATGTTTTTGCGCCTATCTCGAGCGCAGACACAATGATTACCGCAATGACAAAAAACTCGAAAGCTTTGTTGTGTCGAAGCTTGAGTAAGCCCCGATGAAGTGTATCAATCATTTACTTATTTACCCATTAAAAAGACCTGCATATAAGCAGGCCTTTGTCACAATATCGCCAATCTGATGCCAGTGATTATACGATATATGTCCTCAAATGAGATTATAAAGCGTAAGTTTTTTTAAGTTGCTCAGCCCGTTCTTTTGACGCTGGCAGCGTTAAACGTAAACTGTCCAAACGACGCTGTGCAACAACGGTACTGCCGGTCATAAATAAGGTTTCAACGTAGTTTAATAGTATCTCTTCATTTTTAACCTCATCAGTGATCGCTCGCTTGTAAATTTCTACTGCTTCACTTACCTTATCCTGTTTAACCAAGACTTGTGCGTATGTATCTGCAGTTGCAGCATTTGCAGGGCGAATATCATAGGCTTGTTTCGATAAGCGTTCTGCATTGCTCAAATCACCTTGTTGAAGATATAGATAAGCCAAGTTATTCAGTACAACAAAGTTATTTGGGGTCTGCGTCAATATTTTCTCATAAGTTACCATAGCAGTGCTTGGATCTTGGTTGATTTGCTTTTCAGCCAAAAGCATGAGTACTCTTGGGTCATTTGGGAAGGCTTCGTCATGAGCAGAAAGAGTAGCAAATGCTTTTGCACCTTGCCCAGACAAGTCATAAGCACGTGTTAACACCAATAGATTATTCACATTCCTATTTGCTTGATAGGCTGCGTCGGCATCTTCAATTGCATCTTCAGGTCTGTTTTCCAAAAGCGAAATACGCGCGTTTACCCCTCGCAAAAATGGCAATTTTTGATATTTGGCGTCGGTTTCAGCTAGCGCTTGCTTTGCCTCTGTCACTCGATTGTTCATGGCGAGTAGATAGGTGCGAATGAATGACACTTGTAAGTTATTTTCACGCCTTAAGAAATCATCTGCCACATCTAGGGCTTTTTCGTATTCCCGCTTGCCATCCAGAACTAAGAGTTGTCCCAGCACCGCATTTTCTTGATGAGGATATAACTCAGCCCACTTTGTATAGTGCGCTTCAGCCTCATTTACTTTATTTGCACGTAGATAGGCACTCCCTAGTATTGTCCAATATTGCGTCGGCGTGGATTTATCAGCAGGTACTTCTTTTAAAAACCCTAAGGCTTCTTCTGCCTTGTTCAGTAACAACGCCGCGCGCGCTGCTAGCACTCTGATAGCCAAGCGATCAGGAGTAAGCTTTAACTGTTCTCTTATTCGCTCATACGCCTCTTCTACTTTGTTATCACTTGCTTTTAGTGCAAACAAACTCGCTAACCCAATTGCATTCGATGGCGATTGTTTAAGCAACTGCTCAGTCGCTTCTAGTGCCTCCGCATTCTTTTGCTGCCTGAGATAAAGACGAATTTTAGCAACTTGGATACCCTCACTCTTTGGGTCAAGTTTCGCGGCTTTATCTAGGGTATCGAGTGCCTCAGAAAATTGCTTGTTGCGTTGTTCAACTTCTACTTGCAATAAATATCCGTCAATTGAAGCCGGATCGCTTTTTTGCCATTCAGATGCAAGTTCCGCAGCCTTATCCAATTGATTTGCAGCCAAGTAGGCTGAGGCAAGCGTTGTCCGAGCGGTAACAGATTCAGGCGCTTTGTTTACTGCGTTTTCTAAGTCTATTAAACCTTCAATGTCATTTAATGACAACTTCAAAATACCTAGGCGTGTTAAATCATCAGCCGTTTCACTAATTTTTTCTGCTTGTTCGATTACCGCTTTTGCAGCTTCTTCATCCCCTGCTTTTAGCAATTCGTAACCTGTTCTAGAGAATAATGTTGCATCTTGTGCAGTCACGTCACCCAATCGAGATAGTACTTCATCAGTTTGGTCGCCCATATTTGCTTGCAACTGGCTAGCAGCCAATATTCGTAACCCAGGGTGGTCGTCAGGTAAAAATTCTGCGACAAATGCCAAATGCCCTGCTGCTTTTTCAAACTCGCCCAACTGGTATGCTGAATAACCTGCGACTAATCTAATAGTAGGATCTGCGCGGCCATACTTAATTGCATTCTCGCTGTATGTTAAGGCCGCAGCGAAATCTTCATCCGCAGCGCGCGTGACACCTTTCAATTGGTTGAGAAAAGCATTTTGTTCATTGATTGCCAACAACTCATCAATGTGTTTTTCCGCTCGTTCCGTTTCACCTTGTTCCACTAACATATTTGCCAGCGCAAACTTAATTTCTATATCGTCTGGTGCAACTTTGATGTAGTCTTCGTATACTTTCGTGGCTTCTGCAACTTGTTCGTTGATGACGTACATACGTGCAGTGAAATTTAAGACTTCTCGGTTTAAAGGCGCTTGCTCTTTTAGTTCCTTGGCGATCTCCAAAGCAGAGACAAAATCCTCATTAAGAATTTTATCCACAGCGCTGACTAGCCCCTTGTATACCGAGCTTGAGTCAATTTGTAATAAGTCATCAATAAGGCCTTTAGCTTCATCATTTTTATCTAGTTGAAGCAATGACTGCAATTTTCGGTAACCAATCTCCAAACGCTCAATACTTGTTAGCGCCGATTCGTCAATATCAATTTCCGCAAGTGCGACATTCGCGCCGGTTCGTTGATAAGCTTCAGATAGGTAGGGAATGACCTCTGAAGCGGGATGCCCTAACTCCATTGCACGTGACAGCTCTTTTTCCGCCGACGCGTAATCATTTACCTGTAAATATACTTTACCCAGTTCCAATCGTGCAGAAGCCAACTGCGGCTCTAGTTGAATAGCGTTCTTCAGTTCAACAATGGCAGCTTGTGTATCGCCTTGTTCGAGAAATACCTTTGCTTGCGTTACATGCTCTTCACTAGTTTTCCCAGAACAAGCCACTAAGCCAAACATTGTAAAAATGACTAGAATAACCGCGCGACGTAAGCTTGTGGCGCTGCCGCCGCTCACTTGCCTAATATTAGCTTGCATAAAACATCCTCGTTTAAAAAAATCCATCGACTAAGCTGCGCTTATCGAGTTTAACCCTGATATTTTGTTATTAAACCACAGCTTTGTGCAATAGTTTAATGGTATCTGCTTATCATTTAGCATATAATAAGACCACTTTACCGGCGTTCGCATCCTCTCTGCTTTGCCCCATTTCTAGTTTTACCAGGATTTATTAAAAATGACCGACACTGTCGATATCACATTTGCCGACCTTGACCTACCTGAACCAATATTGCAAGCGCTCGAAAAGGTAGGCTACGAGAAACCCTCTCCCATCCAAGCGCAGAGTATTCCACTCTTGTTGGAAGGCCATGACTTGCTTGGTCAGGCGCAGACAGGTACGGGGAAAACTGCCGCTTTTGCATTACCTATGCTTTCAAAAGTTGACCCTGATGCAATGTACCCTCAACTATTGGTATTAGCCCCTACTCGAGAACTCGCTATTCAGGTTGCTGAAGCGTTTCAAGTGTATGCGAGCTTTTCTAAAAAAATTAAAGTGTTACCCGTTTATGGTGGGCAGTCATATGACAACCAAATTCGCCAGCTAAAACGCGGTGTCCAAGTGGTTGTTGGCACGCCGGGCAGAATTATTGACCATATACAGCGCAAAACCCTAAAACTAGATAACTTACGCTTTTTAGTATTAGACGAAGCGGATGAAATGTTAAGAATGGGCTTTATTGACGATGTCGAATTAATTTTGTCTCATGCGCCTGAGCAACGACAAACAGCCTTATTTTCGGCAACAATGCCAGAGCAAATTAGAAAGATATCCAATCGATATCTAAACAACCCAGAACAGGTAAAGATTGCAGCCAAAGCAGCAACAGCGAGTACGGTCAAACAGCGCTACTGTCAAGTTGCCCCCCATCACAAACTAGAAGCCCTAACTCGGATCATGGAAGTGGAAGAGTTTGATGGCATGATCATTTTTGTGCGCACTAAAACAGCTACCTTAGAGCTTGCCGATAAGCTAAGTGCACGCGGCTATGATGTTGAACCCCTAAACGGTGATATTCCGCAAAATGCGAGAGAGCGAACAGTAGAGCGATTAAAACGCGGGACAATTGATATCTTAGTGGCGACTGATGTTGTGGCGCGTGGGCTAGACGTCGAAAGAGTTAGCCATGTAATCAACTATGATATTCCTTATGACACAGAGTCATACGTGCACAGAATTGGTCGTACTGGTCGTGCGGGTCGCTCAGGTGATGCGATTCTGTTTATTTCGCATCGTGAAAAACGTTTACTGTTTTCAATTGAAAAAACGACCAAACAACGCATCGAAAAAATGAATATTCCTTCGGTGTCTGAACTAAACGAGACACGCGTCGAAAAATTTACTCGCAACGTGCTTAATGCCATTGATGACGATGCTCTAGAGTCCTTTATGCCTCTTATTGACACCATCGTACGTGAGGCAGAAGCTGCGCCAGAACGCATCATGGCAGCACTGGCGAAAGTTGCTCAAGGTGATGAGCCTTTATTTTTGGACGAATCAAACAGCACCGATCTAAACGCTCGTCCTCCTCGAGACGACCGACCGTTACGTGATAATCGGAATAGTCGTCGAAACGACAGAAATGGTCGAGGCAATGAGCGTGGTGATCGCAAGTCAAATGTTAGAAGCCGAGGCAAGCCAGAAGAGGGCTTTCAACGCTACCGTCTTGACGTTGGCTATGTGCACGGCGTAAAGCCTGGTAACATTGTTGGTGCAATTGCCAATGAAGCAGGTATTGACAGCCAATACATCGGCGCTATTGATATTCACGAAAGCTACTCACTCGTCGATTTACCTGACGGAATGCCAAAAGAAACACAAGACGTTCTGCAAAAGGCACGCGTGTCTGGTCAGCGACTAAATATTAGAGCATGGAGCGACAAACCGCCAAAGCGTCCTCGTAAGAGCTAAACACAGATGAAGTACTTCCCAATTTTTGTTGATGCGCAGCATATACGCTGCCTCATTGTTGGGGCAGGTGAAGTAGCTGCGCGTAAATGTGAATTGCTTTTAAAAACACCTGCTCAGATTACTCTTGTTGCGCCTTGGGTCAGTGATACCGTAGAGAAATTAGTCGATAAGCATGCACTTACATTGCATCGACGAAAGTTTGAAGACAGCGATTTAGATGGTATTAATATGGTGTTTGTCGCCACCGATGATGAGTCTGTTAATCAAAGTATTCATGATTTGGCTACGCAAAAGGGTATTTTGGTCAATGTGGTTGACAATACACCCTTGTGTAAGTTTATTACGCCGTCTATCGTTGATAGAGATCCCATTATTATTGCCATGTCGAGTGGCGGCGTAGCGCCAGTCCTGCTTCGTTATTTACGTCAAAAGCTGGAATCCGTTATCCCCGCTAAAGTGAGCTTACTTGGTCAATTTTCTGAAAAATTTAGGCACAAAGTAAAAAAAGCTTTGCATACTGTTACAGAGCGACGTTATTTTTGGGAAGACGTATTAGATGGCGATATTGGCGAAAATGTACTTCAAGGAAATGTTGCCTTAGCCGACGAACAGTTTGAACGCAGTCTTGAAGCCTTTCAGAATGATAACAAAACAGCAGGGCAAGTTTACCTTGTTGGCGCCGGCCCTGGCGATCCAGATTTACTGACCTTCAGAGCCTTGCGACTGATGCAAAAAGCCGACGTTGTTGTATACGATCGCTTAGTATCTAAAGAAATTTTGGAGTTAGTCCGACGAGACGCCGAAAAAATCTATGTAGGAAAAGCAAAAAGCAACCATACTATCCCCCAAGACGAGATCAATCATTTACTTGCAAAGTTGGCAAAAGAAGGCAATCGAGTCGTGAGGCTAAAAGGCGGTGATCCTTTCATATTTGGTCGTGGAGGTGAAGAAATTCAGACTCTGATTGAACACAAAGTGGAGTTTCAAGTTGTGCCAGGCATTACCGCTGCAACAGGGGCAGCGACTTACGGTGGTATCCCTTTGACGCATCGCGACTATGCGCAGTCCGTTGTATTTACGACAGGTCATTTAAAGGACGATAGCATTGATTTAAACTGGCAAGCGCTTGCACAAAAAAATCAAACCCTCGTCTTTTATATGGGGCTGACAGGACTGAGCATAATCTGTGACTCGCTGGTTCAGCACGGTTTAGATGAGAATACCCCTATAGCTTTAGTCGAAAATGCTACCCGAACCGAGCAAAAGGTCATAACGGGAACACTAGCAGACATTAGTACTCACCCCAGCTTAGGCCAAGTAAAACCGCCAACCTTGATCATCGTTGGCGGCGTAGTGAGCTTACATAAGCAATTAAATTGGTTTGGTAGTGAATAGAACGACACTTGTTTGCTTATCATTTTTGTGGCTTGTATTCGCTCCGAATGAAGCCTTGAGCAAACAGCTTAGTTTTCAAAAAAAACAAACTGAAGAAGCAACAATATTTAAGTATCGCTGGTTTGATGGTGAAAGGCATTTTGCCATCAATTTTGCTCTTAACAACTTCAGCCTTCAACAACTGCCCGACTCACCTATACGCTATAACAATCAATTGCTTCAACAAGAGATCGTGGCGGCAATCCGGCGATACGCAGTTGAAGTATCGGCAGATGGCGTGCAAGTCGTTATTAGCCGGTTAGGCCTGACTACCGAGTACCAAGTGCGTGCGCCCAACGATAAAGTAGCGAAAGCGACCCTAGCACATATCGAAAATCTGCAAGAAAAAGTTAAACGCGAATATTATAAAGAAAACTATTTCTTAAACTATACCTCCCCCCAAGGAGAGACTGGCATCCAACATGATTTTGAAAGATATGTTGAAGATAGCAAAAACGCGCTGATGCCAATTGTCGACGCAATAAAAGCCATACAACAAAATACGAAAGACTACCGTGAATTCATTAGCATTGCGCTCAGTTGGGTGCAGAGTATTCCATATAACGATTTACGCAGTCGTATATCGTCGAATGGTTCTGGCTTTGCTTCTCCGAAAGACTTGATACTGCAAAACAGGGGGGATTGTGACAGCAAATCTACCCTTTTTGCTGCGTTATTGCAGGCATACAACGAACAAATAAAAGTTAGCATGGTCTTGCTACCTAATCACGCACTCTTAGCAATCGGCTTGCGTGCATTACCGAACGAGAAAACCGTCAAGCACGAAGGCGTCCCCTATGTATTGATAGAGCCTACAGGCCCTGCTTATTTTAAAATAGGGGAAGCAGATGAAGACTCACTCTTGGCTATTCGCAATCGCCAATATAGCCTAGCTCCCTTATAACTAGCAGCACCTAGCAACCCATCTTTGACGTGTTCACTTTATCCCGTTGAAATGAGGTGAATACCAGCAATAGCAACACTTTCGTTCAGTAACAAAAAGAGGACACAGGAGCTTTTTGTCCTCTTTTTGTTAACAATTGTCCAAATTCGCTCAGACAAAAGACTGAAAGTGACGTTTAATTATTCAGGTCGAGCACGAGGCTCTGCAACAACCCATCAACACGTTTAATGGAAACAACTTATAAAGGAATACTCATGATCCAAATAAACAAGGTAAATACCGTAGAAGATATCGATAATTTGTCAAAAAGAGAAAAAGAAATCGCCATGAAAATTATGGAAGGCTTACCGAACAAACTGATTGCCAATGATTTGTTTATTAGCGAGAGAACGGTCAAATTTCATTGCGCCAACATATATCGAAAATTACAAATACGAAACCGTCACGCCTTAGTCGCCAACTATTATCGAGACTTGGTACTCCATGCTTAAGAAGAAAGTCGTAATTTCATGCGCAGTACTTCCTGCGCACTATTCAACTCTCCCATGACTAAACTGATAAAACAAGTTAACCGCACTATCTACACCACTTTTAGCTTGTAAAAACAGCTTGGGTAGCAATTTGTACTTTAAGATCACCTCGCTAGCGGAATCAAACACACCCACGCCATAAGTCACTTGAAGATCGTCTGATATCCTGCCAGTTAGTTGCAGTTGTGTATTTTCACCCTGCCCTGCCGTTTGGAAATTCAGAGAGTCAAAGCCCAGCTTTCTTCCTAGCTGGCCGACCCTGTTTTCACTGCGTCCTACGCCAAAGTTAACCAAGGCATTAATCAAATTTGTGTTAAGAGAACTCTCTTCTCCACCGGATGAACTCAAAATGTCTTGGCCTTGAAGCAAATACGAAAGTTGCCGAGCTTGCGTCATAGCTGGTTCTGAGAACAATTCTACACGCGGTAATACTGGGTTTCCGGTAACGTTTAAACCAGCAATGACATCATCTTCTGTGTATAGCGGATTGCGAATCGCTGACAAATCAAATTGCGGTAAGCTCGGTTCGCCATTAAAGTAGATATTACCGCGCCTGATTAACAGTTTTTGCCCATAAGCCTCATAGTTGCCGTCGAGTAATTTAATTTGCCCATTAACGAATGTTTGCATCGGCAAAAAACCTTCTTCGTTGGTTCTTGGACGTTGCAATATCTTTACATTCAAATCGCCATGAAGTGCAGCAAACAATCCCATTGCTTCCAACTGGACAAAACCCTTTTGTTCTGGGTCGATCAACAATGCCAGATTTACATCTAGGCCTATTGGTAAAATGGGTGCAGAGGGTGATTGTCCAATAATGATTGTATCTGAGCTAGGTGAACGGGCGCTCTCTGGTAGTGACTCTATACGCACCAAGGTCTCATCCATTACTACCTTACCCTTTACCATTATATTTTCTGGTGTAAGCGAAAAGCGGATATCAGGTGAAATTTGTGCTTTTTGGCTTTGGTAAGCAAACTGTAGCTTGTCACCCAGAATCTCCCCCGATGCGCTAAAGCCATCAAATAAATCTACCTTGGCCTTGTAGCTTGCTTCCCCTTTCCCGAGGTAAAACCCACCTGAAATATCCGCGTGGCCGCCATCAAATGTTAAACGCTGATTAAAGCCAGTCAGTGGATAAGTATAAGCTTCTAATATTAGTTCCCCATCATCAACCGTGAATTCACCGCGTAGACTCGGCTGAGAGACATTACCTGAAAAACCAATATTGGCGTTCACATCGCCTTTTAGAGAATCAATAATCGGCAAAAACTCTTGCAGTACCGACAAGTCGAATTTATTGATACCCACCCAGCCCGCATGCTCTCTATTTTGCGGAGTCAGTGACAACTTCGATTTAAGGCCTATCGTACCTGTAAGCTCACTACCTGCAAAAACATTGGCGCTAAGCGCACGTTCGCTCAGCTCTAAATTCGCAACGACAGCACTTAGGTTTATTTGATGCTGAGGGGTGTCTAAACGCCCGCGTATTAGATTGTTGAGTTGCGCAGATAGCCCTAAATCTTTGTCGTAAACCGCTTGAAAAGAAGTAGTTAAGGGTAGATCAGAGCTCGTCATCACCAGTTCAGGCAAAATATAGCTAGCGATTGTAGCTAGGTTATAAGAAAGTGTAGCCGCGACAGCGCCTTCACCGTTGGCATACTTTGTGTCGTCAAAGCAAATTTGGTTATTTGCGTTTTTATTGTCATGCCAACAATGTGCACTCAAAGATATAGCTTGCTCATCCAAATTGGCGACAATATCTATCGGTGAACGCAGGGCCAAATCAAGTATTTCGTGTTGCATCTGCCCTGTATGCCAACGACCTTGCCATATTGGCGTATCCAAAGAGCTTATTCCACCTTTGAGAACTTGAAACACCCTATATTCGGTGTTTCCAGCAGTCAACTTTGCCTCATGTTCAGCTAAGTTTCCGTCCACTGAAAAGGATAGAGAATGCAGATTTTGCTCCGCTACAGTGATATCTTCAGCTTTGACTAGCAAACTCGTTTGCCAATTGTCTTGGCTCCGCATCGATGCTTCTACAATAGCTCTTGATACTTTACTGTTTCCATAGCTTATTTCTTTGGACTCTGCTTCAATATCCAATTGTGGGGCAATCAGTTTGCCTCGTATAGCACCTTGCAAGGTCACAGAACCAGTCAAACTTGGTAATATTTGCTTGAGTGAGGGGGCATTTAGTTGGCTTGTAATATCAAGCGATGTTTGGGTTAACCAATTCTGCTCCATTGCCCACAAAGCTGATGAAGGAAAGTTTATGTCTCCTTCAAGCGTTAACGAATTGTCTCCGACTTTTGCATCGATGCGCTTTATATCGAGTCGTCCAGCTTCTGTTAAGCCCACGTCACAGTTGAGAAGGTAGGCGACATGCATTAAATTCGCTTGTAAATCTTTGCAAAGCACACTCATCTTTAGACTGTTTTCGTTGATGCGCGTGTCTACCAATAAGTCACCCGACAGGTTTTCTGGTAAGCCTTCGGTAAAAATAGAAAGCATTAACTCCTGAATGTTGACCTCGTAGTTATTTTCCGCGATCCAAGACGATTGCTTAGTCTGTTGCTGTTTTGCTAAACGCGAACGACCGGCAAAGCTAAATTGCCCAATCTCACCACTACTACTAAATTCACTCACATCCAAAACATACTGCGCAGGGGCAAGTTTGACTTTTGCGCTGATAGAGGAACGGCTGCCCTTCTCAACATGCTCATCTTCTAATGCTGTTTTTGTTATTGCTGGATGAAGTAAATCTATGTCACCCACTACTTGAAAGCCTGAATACCAATCGCCTTTTACATGCAATTGGCTATTTTCAATATTGAACCCGGTTTTGAGCTTAGCGAAATCCAAAATAGCATTAGTGCTAACAATACGGATAACGGCATTGATGGGGAGGTTCTCATCGCGGAAATCTTGCTCAAATTTCGCAGCCACTAACTCGCTATCATCCGTACTTAATACTAAGTTTGTCGAGTCTATCGTGCCTTTGAGATCGGCTTTAATAGCCTTGCTGTTGCGCCGTGCAAGGATGCTCACATGGTGAGATAAGTTTGTGTCAAAGTCGATATCAAACTCGGCCTGTAGCCGAGTGCCGCCTAGCAAATTATTGCCAAATAGCCCCATTTCACCTTTTAAAATTTGATTGTGTAGTGCGAATGAAGCTTGTAGCTCACTGAGTAATGATGTTGACGTGGTGTATGCCACTGTATCATTTGCGATGTATTGTGAATAACTAAAAGAAGGCCGTTGGTGCAGTTCTTCTAACTTGGCTTTACTCAATGATACGTTAATTGGAACAAAGATTTCTGGCAAGTTAATCTGAGGAGCAAGCGACAAGGCTTCCGCTATTTCCTCCAAGGAAAACAAAGACGACGAAGCCTTGTCTGCTGGTTTGGTGCCAATAGTGTTGTTGGCAGTATTACTATCGCCTTGCACTTTATGCTGAGCAGAATAAGTCGTTATTTTCTCTATATTTAGCCTAGAAATATCGACGACGCTTTCGCTCGCAAGCAAAGCAGTTTCAAAGCTGTCGACTTTGATTACGCTCTCTTGATTGGGCGCAAAAATTAAAAGAGAGCCAAATGAAAATTCACTCAACAGCAGGTCTATTGGAAGCTTAATGTAGATTTCACCTTGCTCTGAAGACTCGGTTTCATCGACTTCTGTCTCTTTTATACGTACGACGATCTCTGTCGAATTCAATGATTCAACGCAAATTTGTCCATCCAATAGACATGAGATACCCACATCTATCCCGACACTTGATAGATCCACCCGAGCCGCAGAAAGATCAATGCTTAAACCACTGAATGAAAGCTCACTGTACAAACTTCCCCGCAGGTCTTCGTAATCAACGATACCTGTTTGCTTGGCGAAGTAACCCACGGCGCTCAATCCCCAGTGGCTAGGTAGGATCAACGCAACGGCAAGTAAAAAGATCACAAGGCTTAAAAAACTCAAGGCCGCGTATTTAGTCACTTTAGACATCATCCACTATACCCCTGGCCCGATAATCAAATGTATTCCCCAGCTTTTCTCTAACGCGCTTTCTCCCCTTGCGACATACAAACGAATATTACCTATTGGTGAAAGATAATGCGCACCAAAGCCAACTCCATATGCGAGATCTTTTGCAAATTCCCTACTTGCATTACCCGCATCAACAAATATCGCTGCACGCCATTTTGCATGAACCTTATAAGCGTATTCTACACTCCCTACACTCAGGTAACGCCCACCAATTAACTCTAGTTTTTGTTCATCGTCAACGGTTTCAAATCTAAAGTCTGATACCTCATTCAAGCCAAAACCTCGAATACTTTGGTCACCACCAGCAAAAAAACGTTCACTGGCAGGAACCTGCTCAAAATCACTGCTCGCAATTGCACCAAGATCAGCCCGCATAATTACCCTATGCTTACTGTATTCTCTAATCCATTTTGAGCGAATGAGTAGTTTAGTAAAATCAATGTCAGATAACAGTGATTGACTTGCACCCGAGAGGGTAAGTTGTTGTCGATCTCCCCACTCCACAAATAAATCACCTTTTTTGCGAAGACGACTAAAAGTGACACCGGGTAAAAACAGGCGTGTGGTTTGCCTCGCTTCATCAATACCTTGCCGAAAACTTTCTTGGCTATAGCGCATAAAGCCAATAATATCCCACTCACCATTTAAACGAGCACCGTATTGTCGCTGTATCGCCAGACTAAACTGGTCACTTTCAGTTTGGTTTTCATCAATTTGCTGAAAGCCCAATTGAATATCAATGAAATCTTTTAATGGATTGCCTGTAGGAATTCGATAGGCAATCTCCGCAGATTTTCTTGGTTGCGATAGCAGTAAATTTGCCTTAATGGTGTGTCCAGATAGATTGACCCAAGGCCTAGACCAATCGAGGGTTAAACGAGGTCCCGAATCTGTCGATACACCAACACCAAATTCATAGTTGTCTCTCGGACGCGCGGTTAATATCACTTCTATTGGCACTTCAAAGTCAGTTGATTTATCTGCATTTGCTCGCGCAATGGCATTTTGAAAATATCCGGTACTTTGCATGGCCATTGAAAACTCGCTGACCTTAGCTTGAGAAAAGTAATCGCCTTGTTTAAAAGGCTTCACTTTTTCTACCAGATCACTACCGACTTTTTGCTCCAAATAATCAATACCACCAAACTTATAACGTTTTCCGAAGTAAAAAATCCAATGCACGGTTGCACTACTTGCTTGGCCTTCTTTGCCCGGTGTAATAATCAGTTTGTGCAGTGGAAAGCTGAAATCAAAAAAGCCGTAAAGTACACTGTAGGCACGTAATTTGGCTTTGAGCGACTCATAATCACTGTGATTGAGCGGCTTACCTTGCCAAGCTTGAATTTGTTGAATGAGGTCGTTTAGCCCCTTCGGCCTTGCGGCAACTGGCACGTCCTCAACATCATGCAAAAGAACGACATTTTTGACGGAAGTTTGCTCTCCTAACGAGATTTGGATAAGCCAAGTGTTTTCATCAGCCATGTTCGACTGTTTTTCAATAGATATTGCAGCATCATAGTAAGAAAAAGCGCGTACCGCGGTTTCTACCTTTTGCGATAATGCCTCAATATATTTATCGGTGTTGAATGAGCTTGTGGGTATCGCCACATCCTTTAAATGTAAGCGAACATTGTCTTCAATCACAGAATCATCAAGACCAATAATATCAAAC
Source organism: Agaribacter flavus (assembly GCF_042646125.1). NCBI lineage: Bacteria > Pseudomonadati > Pseudomonadota > Gammaproteobacteria > Alteromonadales > Alteromonadaceae > Agaribacter > Agaribacter flavus. The sequence continues at coordinate 42,780 of NZ_JBHRSW010000007.1, read as the reverse complement.
TCTTGTTGGGCAAACACACTTTGCATACATGCAAAGCATAGCAAACCAAGGATACAGATGTATTTTAGCAAGAACCTTCCTAATCCTGTAAAACCGTTCCCGCGTTCAGTTTTGCGAAAACAAGAGTAATAGTAATATTGTCATCACTGCTAGGAAGCAGCACTATCAAACACGGAATTATTGATAATTAGGGATAAAAGCATACCACAAGGAAAAGTAAACTTGATCAAAGGATTTGATCAACAAGTGGCGTATTAGCAATCACTTGTATGCAAAAACAAGGAAGATGTAAAACCGAGGAAAATGGTCGCAATAATTGCAACGGAAGGCAATGTTGCATCATTTGAGCCAGCAAGCCATGTTTGCTATCGCAAAACATCAATGTAGTGAATAAAAGCTTGCGGACTCAAGTATCAAGGACGATACAATTTTCATGCTATGTTAGAGAGGGTGCATAGTCACGGAGCCACCCCTACTCAAGCATTGCCTTACAGTATAAACCGACTCAGGTCTTCGTTATCTACGAGCGCCTCTAAATGCTCGTTAACGTACGCTTCGTCAATCGTATATGCTTCGCCACTCTTATCGGAAGCGTCAAAACTGATCTCTTCCATGAGCCGCTCCATTACAGTATGTAAGCGTCGCGCGCCAATGTTTTCTGTTTTTTCATTTACTTGCCAAGCCGCTTCAGCGATTCTGCGAATACCACTATCAGCAAACTCGATATCTACACCTTCAGTATTAAGAAGGGCTTTGTATTGCTCAGTAAGCGATGCATTAGGTTCGGTTAAGATTTTCACAAAATCATCAACATTGAGTGCTGAAAGCTCAACGCGAATCGGCAATCGACCTTGTAGTTCTGGTATCAAATCCGAGGGTTTAGCCATTTGAAAAGCCCCCGATGCAATGAACAAAATGTGATCGGTTTTCACCATACCGTGCTTTGTCGATACAGTCGAACCCTCAACTAAAGGCAGTAAATCACGCTGCACACCTTCTCGGCTCACATCGGCTGAACCCGTGCCTTCTCGCTTACATATTTTATCTATCTCATCGATAAATACGATCCCGTTTTGCTCAAGCGACTCGATGGCTTGTTCCTTCAAGTCTTCTTGATTCACTAGCTTGGCAGATTCTTCTTCAGTTAACAGCTTGAAAGCATCTTTAATTTTTAATTTCTTTTTCTTCTTTTTATCGCCGGAGAGGTTTTGGAACATACCTTGAAGCTGGTTTGTCATTTCTTCCATGCCGGGGGGAGCCATAATCTCAACACCGACTTGGGGCAGTGAGACATCAATTTCAATTTCTTTGTCGTCTAACTCACCTTCCCTTAATTTTTTGCGGAATGCCTGACGTGCGCCTTTTTCTTCAGTAGGCTCCTTATCCCCAAAATAGTTTTCTGGAGGCGGTAGCAAAATATCCAATATACGATCTTCAGCCGCTTCTTCAGCACGGAAACGTACTTTTTTAGACGCCTCTTCTTTAGTCATTTTTACTGCGATATCGGCAAGATCTCGAATAATTGTCTCGACTTCTTTTCCGACATATCCAACTTCGGTGAATTTCGTTGCTTCCACTTTTATAAAAGGTGCATTTGCCAGCTTGGCTAAACGACGAGCAATTTCTGTTTTACCCACTCCTGTTGGGCCAATCATAAGTATATTTTTGGGTGTAACTTCTTGTCGAAGTTCTGGCGAAAGTTGCATGCGACGCCAGCGGTTTCTTAATGCAATAGATACTGCGCGCTTCGCGTCGGCTTGACCAATGATATGATTATCTAAAGCGTGAACAATTTCTCTGGGTGTCATTTCCGACATATAATTCTTTACCTCTGTGCCGCGTTTTAAAAGTCTAAGACTTCAACGGTTTGATGCTGATTGGTATAAACACAAATGTTACCCGCAATAGTCAACGCTTTTGTGGCAATATCCTGTGCATTTAACTCGGAGTTTTCAATTAATGCCGTAGCCGCTGCTTGTGCAAAAGGACCACCAGAACCAATCGCTATTAAGTCATGCTCTGGTTGTATCACATCGCCATTACCTGTAATGATTAGCGAAGCACTGTGATCGGCAACCGCAAGTAAGGCTTCTAATTTACGCAGCGCACGATCAGAGCGCCAATCTTTTGCTAGCTCGACAGCTGCTTTAGTCAGATGGCCTTGGTGCATTTCAAGTTTGCTTTCAAAACGCTCAAATAAAGTGAACGCATCTGCAGTACCACCAGCAAAACCCGCCAACACTTTGTTATTGTACAAACGTCTGACCTTCCTAGCGTTGCCTTTCATCACCGTATTACCCAGTGACACTTGACCATCGCCTGCTACTACTACCTGATTTCCTCTGCGCACCGATACAATCGTTGTCATTAATTTACTCCTAAAAACTTGACAGTTGCATAGATGATTTCCTCATTTGCGCAACTGCGAATGAGAAGTAAATGGGGGAGATATATTAAATTTCAATAGCAGAAAAACCGTTACACGCGATGTAAATTTGTAGGACATCACTAACCAATAAGTTCAATGCTATTTAATGAGTGCGGTATTAATAAACCTGAACTGTCAACAATTACCAAATAATACAACCAGGAATGTTTGCTCTTTTAAGCTGATGGCGGTCTTTTTCAGCGGCTCTTTTTCGATCATATGGTCCTAGTACCACTCGGTACCAGTGGCCATTGTTTCCATTGCTCTCCACGACTTTCGCCTCCAAACCTTGAAGTGCAATTTTTGCTCGCAAAGCTTCAGCCCTTTCGATTGAGCGAACAGAAAAACACTGCATAATATATTTTTTGTCAGACTCAGGTAGTGTTTCTATCTCTACTTCTACAGAATACTCAGGCAATGAATCAATAAATGTCCACTCTTCTTCTTTCAAAACAGGGAGTACTTCAGCAGCCTTTTTTGTTGTTGTAACATCTTTACTTTTTGGGCTGCTGGCACTAGTTTCAGTGAGAGCGCTTTCTTCACTAGTATTAGTGTTGAGTGGCTTTGTTTGCAGATAATATAAACCAAAGCCAAATGCAAACAAAAGCAACGCCGCAACACAAATCCTAAACCAAGGCGTTTGATGAGGCTTTGTTTTGTTATTCTTTTTTGCACTAGACTTCTTAGCATGCCCGCGCCGCACATAATCTTGAGGTGACATCTTTTCCTTTTACTGTTTAGTTAACCTACTCACTTGCAAATTTATGTTTGCCCGAACGGGACAGTATAATCGCAAAATTTGAGATTTACAGTATTAAGAGTTAGTGAACTACTCTTATAATGCGAATTCAGGCCACAGTTACAGGATGGAATAAAATATATTGGAAGGAGTGTGCGATGTCTTTACAAGACATGAAGACGAAACAAATCTTCTTCGCGACAATAAAAATGCCACAATCCTTAGTTGGATCGTGGCATTTTATAGTGCTCAGTTTGTATACGAGCGACTTACAATGAAGCAAGTATTCCGTTTAAGGTATTGCTTGGACGCATAGCTTTGGCGGCTAGGTCTCTGTCCGCAAAGTAATACCCGTCAATGTCTACAGCCACGCCTTGCGCATCATTTAGCTCGCTAACAATGGTTGTTTCATTTTTTGTCAAAGCTTGCGCAATAGGCGAGAATTGCGATTGAAGCTCCGCGTCATCTGTTTGCGCAGCGAGTGCTTGTGCCCAATACAATGCAAGATAAAAATGAGAACCTCTATTGTCCAATTCGTTAACGCGACGAGAAGGTGACTTGTTTTCTTCCAGAAACTTAGCTGTTGCAGCATCTAAGGTATCGGCAAGTATTTGTGCCTTCTTGTTGTCTGCAAAATTGCTCAAGTGTTCAAGAGACGCTGCCAATGCAAGAAATTCACCCAACGAATCCCAGCGCAAGTGATTCTCTTTTTCAAACTGCTGTACATGTTTCGGCGCTGAACCACCTGCCCCAGTTTCAAACAGACCTCCGCCATTCATCAACGGAACAATAGACAACATTTTGGCACTCGTGCCGAGTTCTAAAATGGGGAATAGATCAGTGAGGTAGTCACGAAGCACGTTGCCAGTTACCGATATAGTGTCTTCACCTTTAGCGCAACGCTCCAAGGTATAAGCGGTTGCTTCAACAGGGCTCATAATCAGGATGTCTAAACCTGATGTATCGTGATTGGGCAGGTAAGCATTCACTTTTTTGATCATCTCGGCATCATGGGCACGATTTTCATCTAACCAAAATACCGCAGGCACACCTGTTGCTCGAGCACGGCTGACGGCTAATTTAACCCAATCTTGGATAGGCGCGTCTTTAGCTTGGCACATTCTCCAAATATCACCAGATTCCACATTGTGTGAAAGCAAAACATCCCCAGCATCATTCACCACTCTCACAACACCGTTTCCGTTCAAAATAAATGTTTTATCGTGAGAGCCATATTCTTCTGCTTTTTGAGCCATTAAACCCACGTTCGGCACAGTACCCATGGTAGATGGATTAAATGCGCCATTTTCTTTACAGAAATCGATAACTGTTGCAAAAACACCCGCATAGTTGCGGTCTGGGATCATAAACTTAGTGTCTTTTTGTTTGCCATCTGGCCCCCACATCTGGCCAGAAGCTCGAATAGCAGCTGGCATGGACGCATCAATAATCACGTCACTCGGTACATGTAAATTAGTAATACCGCGATCAGAATCTACCATAGCCATGTCTGGGCGAGTGGTATAAACGGCCTCTAAGTCGGCTTCAATTTCAGCTTTTAAATCAGCCGGTAGTTTTTCGATTTTAGCATAGACGTCACCCAACCCATTTTTAACATCGACGCCGATTTGTGAGAAAGTGTCCGCGTGCTTCTCAAATACATCTTTAAAGAATACTTTTACTGCATGTCCAAAAATTACCGGATCAGACACTTTCATCATCGTGGCTTTCATATGCAATGAAAGCAAAACATCTTGCTCTTTAGCTGCACTTATTTCTTTTTCGAAAAATGCAACCAACGCAGCCTGACTCATTACTGATGCATCAATAATTTCTTTGTCCTGAAGTACCACTTTTTCTTTGAGAACGCTTACATCACCACTTTCCGATACAAACTCAATACGCACATCCTGAGTGCCAGATACAGTTGTAGACTGTTCACTTCCGTAGAAGTCGCCACCTGACATGTGAGCCACGTGAGATTTTGAATCCTTTGACCAAGCCCCCATAGAATGAGGATTGTTGCGCGCGTACTGCTTGACTGAACCTGGGGCACGGCGGTCAGAATTTCCTTCACGCAATACAGGATTAACTGCAGAACCGAGGACTTTCGCGTACTTCGCCTGAACAGCTTTGTCTTCGTCACTTGTTGCTTGTTCTGGATAATCAGGCAATGCATACCCTTTTGCCTGCAACTCTTTTATTGCTGCTTGCAACTGTGGTACAGACGCACTGATATTCGGTAATTTGATAATGTTAGCTTCAGGTGTTTTAGCCAATTCGCCTAGCTCGCTGAGGGCATCACCGATTTTTTGATCTTCGGTTAAACACTCGGGGAAGTTAGCTATGATACGACCAGCTAGTGAAATATCACGCGTTTCGACAGTTATACCAGAAGACGCGGTAAAGGCTTCAATAATTGGCAATAATGATTGCGTAGCTAAGGCGGGTGCTTCGTCTGTAATAGTATAAATTATCTTAGAGGTATCAGTAGTCATTAAAATTCCTAAAGCTCGTTAGAAGGCGTAAACGTGGTCTTATATAGTCAAATTACCGCTGATAAGTTCGTTTACATTTGTTGAAGATATTCTTCGCTGTATAAGAGTATGTGCAGTGCACATTAAAATTTGAGCGGTATTCTAGCCCAGTGTAATTCCCATTGGAAGTATCTGGCAGATTTAGCAGGTTTATACTGACTATTTTCCATCTTGGAATTGTGCTCAATGAATTTAATTCAGAGGCTGTGCTGGTATTCTTTCAGGGGAACACCAAAAGGAGTGCAACAAAGAATAGATTAGCTATAATCGGAAAAGGAAACACAAGCTTATAAAAACAAAAACCAAACCGCTGAAAACAGTGGAAAAAATTACAGACTCAATGTTTTATGCAAGAAAATTCTGGTAAACGTCTAAATAAATACATCAGTGAAACAGGCATTTGCTCTCGTCGAGAAGCCGACAAACTCATTGAGCAAAAGCGCGTGACGATAAATGGTAAACTGCCTGAGCTCGGTACTAAGGTGTTTCCAAAAGACCGTGTGGCGATAAATGGAAAACCTATCAAAGCCGCCCCCGCAAACAAATCAGATCGCATTTATCTTGCATATCATAAGCCTGTTGGAATTACGTGCACGACAGAACGACATGTAAAGGGCAACATTATCGACGCAATCAATCACAAATCACGAATATTCCCCATTGGCCGACTAGACAAACCCTCTGAAGGGTTGATATTTTTGACAAGTGATGGCGATATTGTGAACAAAATTCTACGCGCCGAAAACGCTCATGACAAAGAATACATCGTTACTGTAGATAAACCGGTGACGCGAGATTTCATTGAAAAAATGGCAAATGGTGTCCCGATACTCGGAACCGTGACTAAGCAATGTAAAGTAGAAAAAATTAGTCAGTTTGTATTCAAAATTGTTTTGACTCAGGGTCTAAATAGGCAAATACGCCGCATGTGTGAACACTTTGGTTTTGAGGTTAAAAGGTTAAAACGCACACGTATCATGAATATTGATTTAACAGGACTAAAAATCGGCCAGTGGCGAAATTTTACAAAAAATGAACTAATCGATTTAAACAAGGCGGTCGCGCATTCCACAAAAACTGCAAAGCACGCCGCCAATGCATCTGCAGGCACATTGAAAACCAAGTAGCCTGGAAAATATAGTTGCTAGGAAAACATTTGCGTAGCTAGTGCTTTTTGCACCGAAGGAGCCAATCCAGATTTAAGTTCTAACTCAAGAGGAGCGGCACGACCCGAAACCCAAATCTTAAGCTCCGAATCTGTATCAAAGGTACCTGCAGTTTCGACGATAAAGTTGGTCACAGACTTATATGGAATACTGTGATAACTGACTTTTTTTCCGGTCATGCCCTGCTTGTCTACAAAGATCAAACGCTTATTTGTAATGACCAACATATCGCGGATGAGTTTATAAGCATTTGCAACAGATTCGTTGTCTGCCAAAACCTCTGAGATTTCGTCATTCACTTCTGTCGCATCTACTTCACTAGCGTTGCCCATTAAACTGTCTAACAATCCCATAGCTAATCCTTTTCATGTTTGTTGTTTATACAGCTTAGCGTCAATTACCCAATTTGTTAATGGCGATGTTTGTTTTAAGGGGAGGTATGCAGAAAAACAAAGCCTAAAAGGCATGGATGCCTTTTTGGAGTCCCCATGGATGGGTTGATGACGACTTTGTTTTTCTGCATACCTCCCCTTAAAACAAACATCGCCTTACAAATAAGCAAGCTAACGCTTTTTCTTCTTGTGATAACTCATTAATCGTTTGCGTTTACGCTGTTGCGACAAGGATAATTGATTTTTTCGTCCCTCATAGGGGTTTGCCCCTTCTCTAAATTCAATTTTGATTGGGGTTCCCATCACTTCAAGCGCTTTTCGATAATAATTCATTAAATAGCGTTTGTATGACTCCGGTAAGGCAGTTAACTGGTTCCCATGTATGACTATCACGGGCGGATTGTAGCCCCCTGCATGGGCATATTTCATTTTTACACGCCGTCCTGAAACAAGTGGGGGTTGATGATCATCTTGAGCCATTTCCATGATTTGGGTAAGCATTGCAGTATTAATTCTTTTAGTTGCTGAGGCATAAGCTTCTTGAACTGACTCAAACAAATGCCCCACGCCTGTGCCATGCAATGCAGAAATAAAGTGTAACCTAGCAAAATCAATGAAGCCTAAGCGTCTATCAAGTTCACGTTTGATATCGTCTTTTACATCAGAATCTAAGCCATCCCATTTATTCACGGCTATGACAAGAGAACGGCCAGAATTCAGTACAAAACCTAGCAGTGATAAGTCTTGATCGGTAATTCCCTGACGGGCATCAATAACAAGTAAAACAACGTTGGATTCTTCAATCGCTTGGAGGGTTTTGACTATGGAAAATTTTTCAACCGTATCGCTAACTTTTTTGCGCTTGCGCACACCCGCCGTGTCGATGAGTATATATTCTCTTTCATCCCGTTCCATAGGGATAAAAATACTGTCTCGTGTTGTGCCTGGCATGTCATAAACGACCACTCGCTCTTCACCCAAGATACGATTGGTTAAGGTTGACTTCCCAACATTGGGCTTGCCAACAATAGCCAATTTTATGGGTAAGCTTTGTAAACGCGCTAACTTGGCCTCGGCATCTTCCTCTTCGTCTTGTGGCTCAGCACTGACAGACATTTCCGGAAACGCATCCTTAATCGGATCTAAAACACTGTCCAAAAGTTGACTGACGCCGCGCCCGTGCGCCGCTGCGATTTGCATGAGATGAGAAAAGCCTAGTGAATAGAAATCAGCGCTTTCGCTATCACCATCAATACCGTCTATTTTATTTACAACCAAATAAGCTGTTTTGTTTTGCTTGCGTAGATGGTTGGCAATCCCCACATCGGCAGGTGTTAAGCCCGCTCGAGCATCAACTAAAAACAATACAACGTGCGCTTCATCAATAGCTAATAAGCTTTGCTCAGCCATTGCTGCATCAATCCCGTCCTCATCACCACTGATACCACCGGTATCAACTACAATAAATTGACGCTGCTCATAGCTTGCCTGACCATATTTTCTGTCTCTGGTCAGCCCTGGATAATCTGCAACCAGTGCATCTCTTGAGTGAGTTAAGCGATTGAATAATGTAGATTTACCCACATTAGGACGGCCAACAAGGGCTATCACTGGTAACATACAAGTCCTCTTAGACTAAAAACGCCAATGAAAAGTCATTGGCGTCTACTGTTTGAAGTGTTAGACACACTAGGGTGTACTGATTAAATTGAGCTCTCCAGCACGAGTTTTTACCAATAGTTTACCATTTGTCTCTACTGGAGCCGAATAGATACCATCGTCTTCATCATCGCCGCCAATATCTAAGCGAGATACAATTTTACCATCGCTTTGATTTAACCAGTGTAAAAAGCCCCATTTGTCCCCTACCACTATGTAGTCACCCACGGGAGTAGCGGCCGTCAGTGAGCGTTTACGTAATGATGTGTTAGACCATAACTCAACGCCATTTCTGCGGTCAACGGCATATATGACACTGTTATTGTCAGTTAGAAATAGGGTATTGCCGTCCAAGCTTACATTTTGGTACGAGGCGTAATCACGGTTCCAAACTACTTGGCCAGTACGAAGTTCCACTGCTGACAAACCACCACCATAGCTCACAACATATATGTTTCCACCAAACACCAAGGGTTTACTGTCAACATCGACAATGCGTTCTAGCTCAGTCGCCCCCACTGGTTTTGCAATGACTTGCTCCCACGCAGTCAGTCCAGAATCAATGATATTCACAACCAATTTGCCAGATGCGGTGCCAACAATTGCGCCACCATTTGTAGCAGTTGGCGCAGACGTGCCGCGCAAAGAAAGGGGGGGTACATCAGATTCGTTTTGCCATTTTATTTCGCCAGTCTCTGCGTCAAGTCCAAGCAACACACCGGCGACCGTATTCACTACTACAACACCTGTATCGATTGCTGGAGGAACAATAACTTCACCGGGTACTTTGACTTGCCATTTTATGCTGCCATCTGCTTCATTCAGCGCAACAACTTCACCGTTTTCAGTACCGAAATAAATCGTTTCATAGGCCACAGATAAGCCGCCGGCAATCTTGGCAGGGATCCGAGCAGGAAACAAACCATACAAATTTGTCAACTTGCTTTCTTTACTTCGAGTGCTGATGTCCTGTTCCCATAAGGTCTCTCCATCTTCGGAAGACAAGGCATAGATACTGCCCTCACGATCAGCAACAAAAATTTTGTTATAGGCTGCGACAGGCACAAGATTAGAAAAATAGTCGTCTACACCTTCACCGACATCTTCTTTCCAATCAACCGTTGGTGTAAACACCATTTCGATATCATTCAAACGACGAATTTCGAGTTCTTCGTCATCTGCAAACCAGCCTGAAATTGTACTGCATCCACCTAGTATTAGCGCTAGGCCAACCAGTAGCCAAGTTTTATTCATCACTATCTTTACTCACCGCTTGAGATTTTGCATACGCAATATTGTCGAGTTTCATTTTGATATTAATATCATTAGGAAGTTCAACTAAAGCAAGATTATATGCGCTTCGTGCTTCGTCATATTGGCCTTGTGCAAACAATGCATCACCTTTCAACTCATTCACTTGGTCGTTAAATGATACTGCCTCCACCTGCTCCAACACATTCAGAGCCTGAGTATTTTCATTGAGACTAATATGGATTTTTGCCAAACGAATACGGGCAATATCTGCAAGTTCAGTCTTAGAAGACGTGACACTTTGAAGCGCCGTTTTCGCCTTGTCAAAGTCGTCTTTTTCGACAGCTTGCTGGGCAACAAGCAAAGAGGCGAGTTGACTGTATCCTGTATCACTATGCTCACTTAAAAAGGTCTCAATCGCCGCTGTATCTTCACTCTCAACAAAAGCTTGTACACTACTTTGATAAGCGACTGAGGCTAACTCTTTGTCTTCAATAGTTTTATCTGAGTAATAGCGCCAGCCCCAAAGGCCGCCCAAACCCAATACAGCACCTACAATAATTGCGGTGCCGTTTTCTTTCCAAAATTGCTTAATAGCTTCAACTTGTTGTTCTTCAGTTTCAAAACGATCCATGGTTTCCTCTAACCTAGATTTTCGCTAATGCCTTAATGGAATGGCTTAGCTTTCTAATACCTCACCCAATCTTTTTAACAAAGACGGCACGTCGTATGTTTCTTGCGCTTTGTCTTCTCGTAAATACTTTAATCCATAGCGCGCTGTGTTCACTTCATTTTCACCAATAATAACGGCTAGTTTTGCGCCACTTGCATCGGCTTTTTTCATTTGCTTCTTAAAATTGCCGCCACCGCAGTGCAACACAACTCGGCAATCAGCAAAGGTATCTCTTATATCTTCAGCCAATTTGAATGCGGCCAATTCCGCACTTTCGCCTAGCGAGGTCAAATAAACATCAGCATTTTTTTCAAAATTACTCTGCGAGTTTAGCTCTTGCATCAATAGCACAAGGCGCTCCAAACCCATCGCGAAACCTACCGCAGGGCTTGCCTTTCCGCCAAGTTGTTGGACTAGGCCATCATAACGCCCACCCGCGCATATAGTGCCTTGTGCACCAAGTGCTTCCGTAACCCATTCAAATACAGTGCGGTTATAATAATCTAAGCCTCGGACAAGCCTTTGATTTACCTGGTAGTTTATGCCTAGTGTGTCTAGTCGCTTGCACAAACCTTCGAAGTGCGCTTTTGAATCATCATCTAAATAGTCATCTAAGGATGGCGCACGTTCAAGTATTGATTGTGTTTTTTCACTTTTACTGTCGAGAATTCTAAGTGGGTTAGTAGAAATTCGACGCTGGCTATCTTCGTCAAGCTCTTCAAAATAATCGTTTAAATAGTCGACAAGGGCACGTTTGTAGCGCTCTCTCGATTCGGTATCTCCCAAGCTATTAATCTGTAGACTAACCTTGTCAGAAATACCAAATGATCGCCATAAACGCGCACCCATCACTATCATTTCAACATCTATGTCGGGACCGTCAAAGCCATATGCTTCAGCACCAAACTGATGAAACTGGCGATAGCGGCCTTTTTGCGGTCGCTCATGTCTAAACATCGGCCCCATATACCACAATCGCTGTTGCTGATTATAGAGCAAACCATGTTGATTGCCGGCTCTTACACAACATGCTGTTCCTTCAGGTCGCAAAGTCAAACTATCGCCATTGCGATCCTCAAAGGTATACATTTCTTTCTCGACAATATCGGTCACTTCACCGATGCTGCGTTTAAATAAATCTGTTGACTCAACAATGGGGGTTCTAATTTCTTGATAGTGATAACTAGCGACAACTCGTCGTATATGGGTCTCGACAAATTGCCACACGCTGCTTTGCTCTGGCAAGCAGTCATTCATACCTCTGATTGCCTGTATGTTTTTCGCCACTAGTATCTCGTATCTGATTAGACTAAATAAAGCGCGACATTATAAGGATTTTGTCACGCGGGGTAAATCGAGGAAGGAAAGAAAAACAAGAGATTGCGGATTTTTATGCAGATTTATCGACAACATTGATATCAATTCGACTTTCGAGATCGTCTGATGCCGCTTTAACCCGCGCTTTTGCTCTAATTTTTTGCTCTAATTTGTCCACTAACTCGTCATTCGCAATGCGCTCTCGTTGACGCTTGCCATCTTCGTAAAAACCACTCATATTGCGCGCACCAGTCAAACCGAGATCGGATACTTCAGCTTCACCCGGACCATTCACCACACAACCAATAATAGACACGTCCATTGGAGTTAATACATCTTCCAGTCTTTCTTCAAGAGCATTGACGGTGGCAATTACGTCAAATTCTTGCCTTGAGCAACTCGGACAGGCGATAAAGTTAATACCTCTTGAACGAATTCTCAATGATTTTAATATGTCAAAGCCCACCTTTATTTCTTCCACTGGGTCGGCCGCCAAAGAAATTCGTATGGTGTCGCCAATGCCTTCAGCCAATAACATACCCAGACCCACCGAGCTTTTCACCGCACCAGCTCGTTTTCCGCCTGCTTCAGTTATGCCCAAGTGCAAGGGCTGTTCAATTTGCTTTGCCAATAATCTGTACGCACCCACTGCCAAGAACACGTCTGAGGCCTTAACTGATACTTTAAACTGATCAAAGTTTAACTTATCGAGAATATCGACATGCCGCATAGCGGATTCAACCAACGCTTCTGGCGTGGGTTCACCATACTTTTCTTGTAAGTCTTTTTCTAAAGAACCACCATTTACGCCAATTCGAATAGGTATGTTTTTATCTTTTGCACAGTCAACTACGGACTTAACGCGCTCAATATTACCAATATTGCCAGGATTAATTCGCAAACAATCAACGCCATATTCAGCTACTTTTAAGGCAATTCTGTAGTCAAAATGAATGTCTGCAACCAACGGAATATTGACTTGTTGTCGAATTATTTTAAACGCTTCCGCTGCTTCCATTGTCGGTACAGATACGCGGACAATATCTCCACCCGCTGCTTGTATACGCTTTATTTGTGCAACTGTCGCCTCTACATCGGTGGTTAATGTGTTGGTCATTGACTGAACGGTAATAGGCGCACCATCACCAACCGGTACTTCCCCCACGTATATGCGTTTTGACTTTCTACGTTGGATAGGGTTTGCTGCAAACATGACTACTGACTCGCTAAAGGTAATTCTATTTTAACTGGGCTTCCACGGGTAAATTCGCTTAAATCGACAAGTTGTCTTCCAAATTCAATTTCCACACGTTCAGGCGGACACAAATTCACTTTAATCGGTGGTATACCACTTATTTCCATAACACGTCCTTTTACCTTGGTACCGTATGCAATCGTTTCTCCCGTCGAATCTTTTACACTCAACCAACAATCTTGCTTAAAGGTAAAGATCATATCAACAGTACCATCATCGTTGGCTAAAGAAGTAGAGTTTCTTTGTGGTTCTTCAACAGAAGCCGAGGCGATTAAATCGTCTTGAACCTCGTCTGGCTCATCGATTGGCTTGCTTGTCTCTTGGTCTATTATTTGATCTGAAGCAGCTAGCTCAGTGCTTTCAGTAACAGTGCTCAACTCCGAGGTTCCATCAAGTAAAGCACTGTCATCGGCTTCTTCAACGTCTACAGTGCGGATATCTTCACTGTCTGACTCTTCATTGCTAAGACTCTCATTTTGAAGCTCTTGTACACTCTCTTCGGTTATCTGAGGACCAGAATCCAACTTTTCCTCATTTTTATCTTCAAGCGGCTCTTCAGACTTTTCAAACGTTTGGCCTACCTGCTCTAGCGCATCACTTGCGATTTCAGAAAACGTCCCTTCTTGTTGGTCGTACCACCAATATCCAAGGGAAGCAATAACTAAGATAACAACCACATAGGTAACCATATTCCAACGGCTATCATGGGCTTCTCTCTCTACTCGTCGCGAAAAGCTCTGCAGCTTGGCTGGTTTTTTATCACCCACATGAATTCGTTCAAACGCATCAAGTAAGGGCTGCACTTCCAAATTAACCAGTTTTGCATAAAGCCTAACGTAGCCTTTGGTAAAGGTAATAGATACGCCTTGTTCAATACCATCAGACTCAATTGCTTCGATGCTAATCAAGCGTAAATGCAATCTATCGGCAACTTGCTGTCGGCTTAAACCTAAACTTTCACGTGCGAGCCTAAGTTGCTGACCAGGGCTTTGCGAAACTTGGGATTCTGTTTCTTGTTCAGGCGTATTTTCTTGCTTATTCATTATTATTCGGTTCCCTGACTCGCAGTTTGCTGCCAATTTTTATTGAAGATGCATCGTTGAGGTTGTTCCACTCAAGCAACTTATTCATCTTCACGTTATATTTGAGGGAAATACGATACAAATTTTCTTTTGGCTGCACAACATGAAAACCGTCATTTTCCACTAATTTTTCTGTATTTTCATTAATTTGCGCCGGCGCCTTGCTAACCAACGGTACTTCGTTCGTGCTCGCGTCCGCTTTTCCGCCCTGCCCGTCTTGCTTTGTTACAACTTCATTCTCAATAGAAGATTCTGCACTTGACACAACACTAGCAGGCTGGACATTGGCTAACTTCCTTACCACTTTTGCCGCTGGTTTAAATTTTCCCATTTGTGCGGTAAAACGCCGTGTATTTTCATGTTCTGGAAACATTTGTGTGAGCAAATCACCGTAACCCACTGCGGCTTTAGTATCCCCTAATCCCTGAGCTATTTGATACTGAAGGTACAAAGACTCTGCAGAAACTTGGGCATTGCGTTCGTATCGCCATAAAAACTTTTTCGCCGCTTCCCAATTCTCTAAGTCAGCATGCGTTTGCGCAATTAAAAACAAACTGCGTGGTCGTGTCGGCTGATGATTCAATGCGCTTTCAAAATATGTTAAGGCTTGAGTTTTATCTCCATGGCTCAAAGTACATATCGCCAAATTTTCATAGGTCTCAGCTGTCGCGGAATAGTTTCTTGAGTTGATTGCTTTTAAATAATATTCCTTCGCTTTTTCATATTTGCCTTGTTGACAAAGAAAAACCGCATAGCTATTGACTACGTCGGGGGCATTACGTGAAAAACCGAGTGCGTTTTCGTAATACTCCTCTGCAATGTCATTTTCACCCACTTGCTGGTAATAATACGCCATTGCATAATGCACCTCGCCAGAGCGTGGGGCAAATTCAATGGCTTTATCTAAATTAGTTTTCGCTTGAGAGAAATTGCCGTTTTTGAGGTAAGTTAAGCCTAAACTTACGCGTGTTTTAGCAGCCTCAGATTTGTCAATTGCGCCGGTACCGACAAATGATGGATCTACCGGCTCTGAAACACAGGCTCCCAGCATCAATACAGTGGTTAATACTACAAAAGTCTTCAACATCACCCTACTTCCCCATTATTTCTCTCTGACTAGAGTCAATCTGAAACTCTAACCGAGATAGGCTTGCCTTGCATTTGTTTTTTTAACAATCGCTTGGTTCTATCCACTACATCACCCACTAATTGACCGCATGCAGCATCAATATCGTCACCGCGGGTTTTCCTGACCACTACTGTAAATCCATATGTCATCAAGACTTTGGAAAAGCGATCAATCCGCGAGTTACTAGAGCAAGTATAAGGCGAGCCGGGATAGGGGTTGAATGGAATAAGGTTAATTTTACTGGGCGTATCGGCTAAAACCTTGGCGAGTTGGTGGGCTTGTTCGGTACTGTCATTAATACCGTTCAACATGACATACTCGACCGTTACCTTACCTTGGTTTGCCTTTGATTTTCCTAAATAGCGCCTTACACCCGCTAGAAACTCCTCAATGGGGTACTTTTTATTTACCGGCACAATTTCGTCACGCAACACATTGTCAGGCGCATGCAAAGATATGGCCAAGGCTACATCGATTTGATCGCCAAGCATGTCTAGCGCGGGTACCACGCCAGACGTAGACAAAGTGACTCTGCGTTTTGATAAGCCAAAACCAAAATCATCCATCATAATATCCATAGCAGGTACTACGTTTTTCAGGTTTAACAGCGGCTCTCCCATTCCCATCATTACGACATTGGTAATGGGCCTTTGTGAGGTGTCCTTAGACAAGCCAATAAACGTCGCAACGCGCCAGACTTGACCGATGATTTCAGCGACAGATAGATTGCGATTAAAGCCTTGTTGAGCTGTGGAGCAAAAAGTACATTCTAATGCACAGCCTACTTGAGAGGAAACACATAGCGTAGCTCTGTCAGTTTCAGGTATCCATACTGTTTCGACTTCTTGACCGCCTTCAAGCATGATTGCAAACTTGATAGTACCATCGCTTGCTTGTTGGTATTCAGAAATTTCTGGCGCACGAATTTCGCATTGTTTGATGAGCTTTTCGCGTAGCGCCTTATTTAAGTTGGTCATTTTATTGAAATCCGATTCACCAGCCTGATAAATCCATTTCATTAACTGATCAGCGCGGAAA
This sequence comes from Agaribacter flavus, assembly GCF_042646125.1. Classification (NCBI taxonomy): domain Bacteria; kingdom Pseudomonadati; phylum Pseudomonadota; class Gammaproteobacteria; order Alteromonadales; family Alteromonadaceae; genus Agaribacter; species Agaribacter flavus. The sequence continues at coordinate 26,114 of NZ_JBHRSW010000007.1, read as the reverse complement.
GGCTTTTCATTGATGGACGCAAAGTACTCTCGCATCGCCGCGCGATTAAAGTTGAGTAAATTCACCTTTTTACTCGCGTCAGTGCTAGTGCTATTTACCGGTGTTTCTTTTGTCACTGCTTGTTGCGTCATTTTCTTGCCTATTCACTTCGATCATGCAATGTAGACTGGTATCGTACTTTCAGTTGAATACTTTTACGCATACCCTTAGGGTAAAAAAGGGAGCATTTGCTCCCTTTTTGTATGCTAGTGCTCGCGACTATCTTGTGCGCGGACAAATTTCTTCATCAGAGAAGAAATACGCGATTTCGCGTGCTGCAGATTCAGGCGCATCTGAGCCATGAACCGCGTTTTCATCAATAGATTCAGCATAGTCAGAACGCAAAGTACCTGCATCTGCTTCTGCGGGGTTAGTTGCACCCATGATTTGACGATTTTTAACCACGGCATTTTCGCCTTCAAGTACCTGAACCATCACGGGACCAGAGGTCATAAAGTCAACAAGGGCACCAAAAAAAGGACGCTCTTTGTGTTCTGCATAAAAACCTTCTGCTTTTTCGCGAGAGAGGTGCAGCATTTTTGAAGCAACAATACGCAGTCCTGCAGACTCAAAGCGATTGTAAATGGCACCGATCGCATTTTTTGCAACTGCGTCAGGTTTAATGATAGAAAAAGTGCGTTCTAAAGCCATGATAAAATCCTATGTGTTTTAAATTAATCTTTTTGCTGCGCGCGATTATATTCAACTTGAATCAAAAATCCCAATTAAATTTTGATTAAGCTGCAGATACAACAAAAGGAAGCCATTACCGCCAGTTACGCATTACGCAAAACTAAAGTTGTGACAAGTACATCCAGAAATCTTATTTGCTAATGCTGCTCAGACGCATGATTGATGGTGTATTTAGGAATTTCGACTACTAAGTCTTCATCCGAAATAATCGCTTGGCAGCCAAGCCTTGATTCTGGTTCCAAGCCCCATGCTTTGTCGAGTAAATCTTCTTCAAGATCGTCTGCTTCACCCGTGGATTCAAAGCCCTCTCGGATAATGACATGGCAAGTGGTGCACGCGCAGACTTTTTCACATGCATGTTCAATCCCGATACCATTTTTCAAAGCGGTATCGAGCACACTATCTCCTTCCTTGGCTTCTAGCACTGCACCATCTGGGCACAGCTCTTCGTGTGGTAAGAATATGACTTGTGGCATTTTATCCCCTAAATTCTTTGTTGCTGTGTAAAGCGCTTGTTTTCATTCACTGATGGTTTATAAGTCGCTAACCGATTGTCCAGATAAAGCCTCTCTTATGGACTTATCCATCCGACGACTAGCAAAGGTTTGACTAACTTGGTCAAGGTTTTCAATCGCTTGTTTGATATTCTCAGTATCAGCGCCTTGCATCGATGTTGCAAGTGAGGTGAGAGCTTGGTCTATCTCCTCTCTCTCCTTGGGCGCTAGCAAAGCTTCTCCATCAGTTGCAAGCGCCGACTCAATTGCCTCAATAACACGTTGCGCTTCCACCTGCTGTTCTTTCAGCATTCTTGCTTGCATGTCTTCTTTTGCATGCGTCATAGATGCGGACAACATAGCAAGCACTTCTGATTCTTCCAGACCATATGAAGGTTTGACTTGAATTTGAGCTTGGACACCGGTTGACTTTTCCATTGCTGTCACACTTAACAAGCCATCGGCATCTACTTGAAAGGTGACGCGAATATGTGCAGCACCCGCTGCCATTGCAGGCATATCCGTCAGGTTAAACTTGGCCAAAGAGCGGCAATCATCGACTAATTCTCTTTCACCTTGCAAGACATGAATCATCATTGCCGTTTGTCCATCTTTAAATGTCGTAAACTCTTGTGCACGTGCAACGGGTATAGTTGTGTTGCGAGGGATAATCTTTTCGACCAAGCCCCCCATAGTTTCGATACCCAAAGACAGAGGCAGCACATCGAGTAATAGCATATCGTTGTCGGGTTTGTTACCGACCAATATATCAGCCTGAATACCGGCACCAATAGCCACCACTTTATCCGGATCAATTGACGTGAGCGGCTCAGACTCAAAAAATTCGCCGACCATTCTTCGTACATATGGCACACGTGTTGATCCACCTACCATTACCACTTGTGTAATATCCGATTTTTTTAACTTGGCATCCAATAAGGCTTTTTGACAAATTTTAATACTCTTTTGCAATTGTGCAGTTATGAGCTGTTCAAACTTGGCTTTACTTATTTCTAAACTATAGGTCGTACCGTCGAGCTCTAGAGAAAAATTAGCGATATCAGCTTGACTAAGCGCTTCTTTCACTTGTTTTGCACTGTCCATAAAAATGCGATGTGAGGCCATGGACTCTTCTTGCAAATTAAGTTCTTCGGCAGCGTATTCAGCTATGGCTAAATCAAAGTCATCTCCACCCAGTGCAGTATCACCACCTGTAGCCAACACTTCAAACACACCTTTATTTAAGTTTAAAATAGAGACATCAAAGGTGCCGCCACCCAGATCATATACGGCAATACAGCCCTCTTCTTCATGATCCAAGCCATACGCAATCGCCGCCGCTGTTGGTTCGTTAAGTAAACGCAATACATTTAGCCCTGCCAGTTGTGCTGCGTCTTTCGTACTCTGCCTTTGAGCATCATCGAAGTAGGCCGGTACGGTAATTACGGCTCCCGTTAACTCATCCCCCATTGACGACTCAGCGCGGGATTTTAGGCAGGCAAGTATATCTGAAGATATTTGTATGGGATTTTTGTTACCTTGCGCAGTGCTAAATACGGGATTACCCGTAGAGGACACAAACTTATAAGGCAGCTTATGCCAAGTGGAGAGTACATCCTCTACACTGCGCCCCATAAAACGCTTAACGGACACTATTGTATTTGTTGAGTCTGATGCTGCTTGTAGTTTTGCGGCTTCGCCTACGACTTTTCCACTTTCGGTGTACTGCACGACGGACGGTAAAAGATGTTGACCTTTAGCATCTGGCAAGGTTTCGCAACGTCCACTTCTTACCACAGAGACCAACGAGTTCGTAGTGCCTAAATCAATACCGATACCAATTTTACGCTCGTGTGGCGCTGCCGTTTGTCCCGGTTCAGCAATTTGCAATAAAGCCATTAAAAATCCTATGTTAAAATTTGCTCTCGGCGAGCATCAGCTTCAGAAGAAAGTTTAATGAGAAACTTTAATTTTGTCAGGGCATCCGCCGCTTTTTTGTTTCCATTGTCATTTGATTCAGCTAATGCTGTCTCAACTTGTTCGCACAAGTCTGCAGTAATCTGTGTCAGCTCTAGTTCAAAATTTGAAAACGACTCAGCATCATGAGCATCTTGAAGTTGTTCGCGCAGTAACATCTGCTGCATGAGAAAGCTGTTATCGCCCAGCGTGGCATTTTCATCCACCAAGGAGAAACCTCTAACCTGCAAAATGTGTTCACCCCGTTTCACCGGTGATGTCAATACATGATAAGCGTCATTGATTTGCGCATTTTTTTGCATGTACAGGCGCTTTTCTTGATCGCTGGCATTTACAAATCTATCGGGATGGGTCAATTTTTGCAGCGTTTGGTATTTGCTTTTTAATGCCACTAAATCAACATTAAAGTCGACAGGAATATTGAATAAAGTGAAGTAATTAGTCATATGATTGCAAATAGAGTTTGGCTAGTACTTTAGGCCTCATATTAACACGCTCTACACTATGCTAGGCCACAAGGCTGTTTAAAGACAAAAACGCCATTCACATGCAAGTAATTTGGTATTGTGAATGGCGATATATTCGAGAAAAGAGAGTTAAGTTACACCTTAAACGTTGAAGCTCTCACCACAACCGCATTCGCCAGAGACATTTGGGTTGTTAAACTGGAAACCTTCATTTAAGCCCTCTTTTGCAAAATCCAATTGGGTACCGTCAAGATAGGCAAGGCTTTTACCATCAACGATGACTTTTATGCCATTATCTTCAAATACTTCATCACCCTCACTCAACTCATCAACAAATTCCAAGACATAAGCTAAGCCTGAACAACCCGTGGTCTTTACACCCAACCTGAGTCCGAGACCTTTGCCCCTATTTTGCAGAAAGGTTTTGGCTCTATTTGCCGCTGCTTCTGTCACTGTGATGGCCAAAATACTACACTCCGATTATTGTTTTGCTAGCAGTCAAGATATAAGCTCGACACTAACTATTTTGCTTACTCTTGTAGTCATTTACTGCTGCTTTAATTGCGTCTTCAGCAAGAATAGAGCAGTGAATTTTGACTGGTGGTAAAGCCAGCTCTTGTGCGATATCAGTGTTAGTGATCGTTGTCGCTTCGTCAATCGACTTTCCTTTCACCCACTCAGTCACAAGCGAGCTAGAAGCGATAGCAGAACCACATCCATAGGTCTTAAATTTCGCATCTTCGATGACGCCATCATCATTAATTTTGAGTTGAAGACGCATCACATCACCGCAAGCTGGCGCGCCGACCATACCAGTCGCAACCGTAGGGTCATTCTTATCAAAAGCACCGACATTGCGTGGGTTTTCGTAGTGATCTATTACTTTTTCGCTGTAAGCCATTTTACTTTGCCTCTAATATCAAACTGGTAAGTAGTTAGTGGTGCGCCCACTCAACTGAATCTAAATCAACACCATCTTTAAACATATCCCAAAGCGGAGACATCTCACGTAACTTGACAATAGCGTCTTGTACCACATTGATGACATGCTCAATTTCTGCTTCAGTCGTAAATCTGCCAATACTAAAACGAATAGAACTGTGTGCTAATTCGTCATTCATGCCCAGTGCTCGTAACACATATGAAGGTTCAAGACTGGCGGAGGTACAAGCTGAACCAGAAGACACTGCCATATCTTTAAGCGCCATAATAAGACTCTCGCCTTCCACGTAGTTAAAGCTCACATTTAAACTACCCGCTACACGTCTCTCGGCATCACCATTTAGGTATACTTCTTCCATATCTTTGATGCCGTTCCAGAGCTTGTCTCTTAGCATCTTGATGCGCTCATTTTCAGCGCCCATCTCTTCTTTAGCAATGCGAAATGCTTCGCCCATACCAACTATTTGATGTGTTGCCAATGTCCCTGAACGCATGCCACGTTCATGTCCACCACCATGCATTTGCGCTTCAATACGGATGCGCGGTTTTCTGCGCACAAACAACGCGCCAATACCTTTGGGGCCATACGTTTTATGGGCAGAAAAAGACATTAAATCAACTTTAAGTACTTGCAAATCAATCGGCACTTTACCGGTACTTTGTGCAGCGTCTACATGAAATACAATTTTGTTTTCTCGGCACAACTCGCCAATTGTCGCAATGTCTTGGATAACGCCAATCTCATTGTTTACATGCATGATACTGACTAATATTGTGTCATCGCGCATCGCTGACTTCAGCTTTTCGAGATCGACCAAGCCGTTTTTCTCTGGCGCTAAATAGGTCACCTCAAAACCTTCTCTTTCTAACTGTCGAGTGGCATCCAATACCGCTTTATGCTCAGTTTTTAAGGTTATAATGTGCTTACCGCGTTTTTGATAAAAGTGTGCAGCGCCTTTTATTGCTAGGTTGTTAGACTCTGTAGCACCGGAGGTAAAAACGATTTCACGCGGGTCGGCATTCACGAGTTCCGCAACTTGATTGCGTGCAATGTCTACCGCTTCTTCCGCAATCCAGCCAAATTTGTGTGAGCGGGATGCTGGGTTACCGAAGTTTCCCTCTAAGGATAAGCATTCTTTCATCTTTTCTACGACTCGCGGATCAACAGGTGTTGTTGAGGCATAGTCTAAGTAGATTGGTAATTGTATATCGCTCATCAATAACTCCGCTTAAAGTTGCATACTAATTTCAATGTCATTCACTATCTTTTTTGCTGATTTATCTTGTCTGTCAGCAACGCTTAACACTTCGCCTTTACTCATGAGCTCGCCAAGCGTAATTTCATTTAAGAACTTAGTGATACGATCACTCAAATCTTGCCAAAGGCTGTGCGTTAAACACCTTTCTCCGCCCTGACAGTCTGAGCTGCCGTTGCAACGAGTAGCATCGACACTTTCGTCGACTGCTGAAATCACTTGACCAACTGCGATTTCCCAAGCATCTCTACCCAGTTGATAACCACCTCCTGGCCCTCTGACACTCGAGACAAGATCATGTTTTCTCAAACGCGCAAATAACTGTTCTAAATAGGAAAGCGATATTGCTTGACGCTCAGAAATATCTGCTAGCGGCACGGGCCCCCGCTGTGCATGTAAGGCCACATCTAGCATGGCTGTTACTGCGTAGCGTCCTTTCGAGGTTAATTTCATATATCACTTCGCCTATATTCAAATGTGCTACGAAGTGTAATTACCTGAGTAAATTTGTCAAGTATTTACTTGACTATTTTACTAGGTTATTTCGAATCAGCTCAAATATGTGGATCGAAGGCCTCAACTTGCGCCTTTCTCAACACCGGTGAAATGCCTGTTTGTTCAAAGTCCTTAGCACTAATATGGGGTAGTTTGTCTGTACATACATCACCACCTAAGGACTGAATGACCGCACACATTTCTTCGACTTTTTTGTCCATTAAATGCACGTGTTCCAATAAAATGCCCATGGCATTTGCCACTGGGTCTGGGTTATCTTCTGAGACAGCGTATGCATCGAAACCATATTTTTTGGCGATTTCAACACGCCGTGAATCACTCTCGTTGTCTTTCGTTTGCTGTTGAATAATACGACCTGGAATACCCACACAGGTAGCATTATCGGGCACGTCTTTGACAACGACTGAGTTAGAGCCAATTCGCGCATTCTCACCGATAATAATTGGCCCTAATATTTTTGCGCCCGCACCGACCACAGCACTATTCTTTAATGTGGGGTGACGCTTCCCTTTATTCCAAGTCGTACCTCCAAGCGTGACACCGTGATACAAAGTCACATCATCGCCAACAATTGCGGTCTCGCCAATTACCACGCCCATACCGTGGTCAATGAAAACTCGCCGCCCCAAAGATGCCCCTGGGTGAATTTCTATCCCTGTAATAAAGCGAGCCATGGTTGACAATATACGCGCTAACCAAGTGAGTTTTTTTTGCCAGAGCTTATGGCTTAAACGATGTATCCAAACCGCATGCAACCCCGGATAATTTAATATGACTTCTAGACTATTTTTAGCCGCAGGGTCACGATGAAAAACACTTCGGATATCTTCTTTTATATGACCAAACATGTCTTACTCTTCTTTTTCACTCAGTTTATCGATTGACGCTAACATTCCACGCAAGATGTTAATTTCTCTGGCATCAGGTCGAGCTCGATTAAACAAACGGCGCAATCTTGTCATGATTATCCCTGGGTGGTTTTCACGTATAAACCCTGTATTAGACAAAGTACTTTCAAGGTGCTCGTAAAATCTTTCGACTTCTTCAGTAAATGGATACTCAGGTAAAGTTTGTTCAGGAAACTGCTTCGCTCGCTCATCCAAGTAGTTCATCCGTATCTCGTAACAAAGTGTTTGCACTGCAGCGGCTAGATTTAGAGAGCTATACTCTGGGTTTGCGTCGATACACACATGAAAATTGCACAGCTGCAATTCTTCATTAGTCAAGCCACTTGCCTCTCTACCAAATACCAGAGCAACAGGGGATTGTGACACTTCCTGAATTAATTTAGCACCGCACTCGCGTGCACTTAGCATTGGCCAAGACAAAGTGCGCGATCGAGCAGATGTTCCTACCACTAAAGCACAGCCTTGTATCGCTTCTTGAAGTGTTTTTACCGTCACTGCACTGGCTAGCACATCACCCGCACCCGCTGCCAACGCACTACTTTTACCATCAGGAGCAGAAACCGGATCCACTAGATAAAGCGACGACAACCCCATGGTTTTCATCGCGCGAGCCGCAGAGCCAATATTTCCCGTGTGAGAGGTATTTACGAGTACAATACGAATGTTTTCAAGCATGAAATTTGACCTGCTGCGCTAAAATCGGCGCGTAATATATCACAAAAGAGATTTTCTTCCACTACACGGCACGTTCTGTTAAACTTCGCGCGTTTCTCGTGCTTAGAGAACACGTTCTCGTTCTTTCTACAATTTGGTGGTATTTTTATGCATCCTATGCTGAACATAGCCGTACGTGCTGCACGTGCTGCAGGAAATATAATTTCGCGCGGATTTGAAAATCTTGATGATCTGCAAATCCAACAAAAAGGCACCAGTGATTATGTGACCAAGATTGATCGCGAAGCCGAATCCGCGATTATTGCAAAGATTCAGCAGTCTTACCCCAATCATTCTTTTGTGGGTGAAGAGGGAGGCAGTATCACCAACGATCCCGAATTTACCTGGGTCATAGATCCACTGGACGGTACCACTAATTTTATCCGAGGTATCCCTCATTTTGCTGTGAGTATCGCGCTCTTAAATAAGGGAAAACTCGATCAAGCGGTTGTATTCGATCCAATTAGAGGTGAACTATTTACCGCCTCTAAGGGCGCTGGCGCACAACTGAATGGCTACCGTATTCGTGCATCGAAGCCCAAAGATTTGTCAGAGACGGTCATCGCTACCGCATTTCCATTTAAAAACAAAGAGCAGTTCCCCGAAGCTTCCGCTAAGTTTTCAGAAGTATTCAAACTATGCGGTGATGTACGTCGAATGGGATCAGCTGCACTTGATCTAGCGTATGTAGCAGCGGGTAGATATGATGGTTATTTCGAGAAAGGACTAAAAGCTTGGGATATGGCAGCGGGTGAATTGTTAGTGCGCGAATCAGGCGGATTGAATACCGACTATGCTGGTAACAATGACCCGTTTTATGCGGAGTTGCAAGCCCCTGGCTCAGCAAATGGTATTGTTGCGGGTAGCCCCAAGGTCGTTCAAAACTTGGTAAAAGTCCTAAAATAAATTCCCATACACATGACCTCAATATGCGGAGTACTGGACGATTGCATACTCCGCTTTTTTACTCAAGCTCCCCTATCCAATAGAGCGCCTTTTGTGAGTTAAGCTGCTTGCTGAGTTGCCATCCAGTATTCATCAACAGTTGAGTAACTATTAGGGTCTGTTGACCTTTGGTTGGCAATTTTGCAGCATTTACAACGCATTGAAAAGTATTGCGACTCCATGTTAAGGTCAGCAAAAGATTATTGCTTTGCAAGATGGTAAATGACGGCAATAAAAAGGGGCTTTTGCTTCTGTTGGCTTTTTATGGATAAATGTTATTCATAGACGTTCACCGGACTCAAAGACAGGGATTGAGTAGTGAGTCTTACCACCAAATGATAAACAATCAAATTACCGTTGAAACTGCCGAAGGTATCGACATTAGCATGGTGCCAGCGGGCATTGCTGTGCGTACCTATGCATTCACGCTAGATTTATTTTTTCGGGCACTCATCGCCGTCGGCACCTTACTGGTATTTAATGCTTTTGGCGATTTTGGTGTGGGTCTGTTTTTCATCGCTTTATTTGTTGTGGAATGGTTTTACCCCGTACTGTTTGAAATTTTTAAAGGTGCCACACCAGGGAAAATGCTGTTTAAACTCAGAGTGGTTTATGATAGCGGTTTACCCATTTCTTTTGCAGGTTCACTTACCCGAAATTTATTTCGGTTCATTGACTTTTTACCATTTTGTTACCTTGCTGGGGCGATAAGTATGTTACTTAATTCTCAGTGTAAACGCCTGGGCGATGTTGTAGCTGGTACCACCGTGGTTTACACCGAACCCAAATATGAAATAGCGGAGTTTGACTTTCAAAATACTCAAATAGATATGCCGTCGATGACCACTGAACAACAAGGCCAAATTATTTCTTTTGCTGAACGGGAAAGCTTGTTAAGTGAGGCACGAAAAATAGAATTAGCAGAGCATTTATCACCTATTATTAACGCAAATGGTCAAGAAGCGGTAGATAAAATCAAAACCATTGCTGCAGTTTTGGTGGGTAGACTATGAAGCAGCATGACTTCATTGCAAAAAACAAAGAGAATTGGGTGTTATTCGAAAAGCTCGCGCTTCAAGACAAGCTGGTGAATGACTTTGATCTACCCAAAATGTACCGGCAAATTTGCCATGATTTAGCTACCGCAAAAGCTCGACAGTATAGTCCCGACCTCATCCAACAGTTAAATGCTTTATTGCTTTTGGGTCAATCACGTTTGTACAAACCCAGTAATCGTGTACTTGGCTCAATTGTTCGTTTTTTTACTAAAAATTTTAAACAAGGCTTAATTGATATACGTCTCTACGTCATTTGGGCACATATATTGTTTTATGGCCCAGCAATCACTGCATTTGCAATTGTCACGCTGCAACCTGAGAATGCTAACATATTTGTTGATAGTGGCACCATTTCGTCTATCGAACGCATGTATAACCCAAACTCATCACATTTTGCAAAAGAACGACCGTCCGACTCAGATTTCTTGATGTTTGGGCACTACATAAGAAACAATATATCTATTGCCTTTCAGTGCTTTGTAGGAGGAATTTTACTCGGCCTTGGCAGCTTGTTTTACCTAGTCTATAACGCATTATTTTTTGGTGCTATCAGTGGTCATATTGTGAACATTGATTACAACATAACTTTCTTTTCTTTCGTTGTCACTCACGGCGCTTTCGAACTCACCGCCATAGTTCTCTCTGGTGCAGCGGGCGGGGTGATGGGCAAACACTTAATAGCACCCGGTGAGTATAGTCGTCTAGCATCACTTAAATTAGCGGGTAAACGCACTTTTTCAGTAGTCATTGGCTGTTTCATATTACTTGTACTAGCTGCATTCGTTGAAGCATTTTGGTCGAGTAGCCAAACCATACCCGCGTACATAAAATATATTGTGGGTGGGCTTTGCTGGGTATGGATTCTAAGCTTTGTGTTCAGACGAGGTAACAATGCAACTCGATAAACTCGCCGTCAGTGTCGAGGCTAAGACAAGTTGGCAAAGCTTTGACTTAGGTTGTCGAGTGGCAATCAAGCACTACCTAAAATTACTGCTTATCTGGATAGTACCCGCTTTGCCTATTTTCATTATCAGTTGCCTGATTAACTTAATGTACGGTTGGCTTATTTTTTGGTTGTGCAAACCAATTTACGAACGCGGACAATTGTATTTTTTGAGTCATGCAGTATTCGCCTCAAGACCCAGTTTCATGCACTTGCTAAAAGCTCTACCCTCACAAATCAAACCGATGTGCTTGTCGAGTTTAACAATTCGGAGATTGGCGCCCTCTCGAAGTTTTGACCTTGCTGTACTATTACTGGAAAAGTTAACAGGAGAAATGCGATCGAAAAGACTGAAAGTACTCCATTCGAGTAAAGACAACAACACCGCATGGTGGACAATATGTTGTATTCACTGGGAGTTTTTTATCGCGCTTGCTTTTTTAGTAACATTAAATATGTTGCTACCCCAAGAGTTTTCAGACACGATTTTGTTCTTCAATATGGACTATGCCTCAACGACTGAATTGATTGCACAAAACCTTTCTATGTTTGTAGGCGCTGCTATCGTCGCACCATTTTATGTTTCGGGTGGATTCATCGCCTACTTAAATCGCCGTGTTCATCTGGAAGCTTGGGATATTGAGTTAGGATTTAAAAAATGGCGCCAACAAGCTAATCTACAAGAAAGTACACTTGGAAAAAACACAAACTCTGTGGGCAGTAAATCGATAAAAGCCTTAGTTATCACATTTTGCCTACTCACCTTTTCAAATCATGGCTTATTTGGCCAGTCGGCAATGGCACAAGATACTTCCGACGAAAATACGCTTGATACACAAAATGAAGCGCCAAAATTTAGCGAAGCGCAAGGTACTAAGCGAGAGGAAATTAAATCTTCTTTGACAACATTGATGGAAGCCCCTCCCTTTGGCGGTAAAGAGACAGTGACAAATTATCGATGGAAACGCAAAGAGTCAGATGCAAAAGACGACAGTGACTTTGACTTTAGCAAATGGGCAAAAATTGGAGCAACACTGGCTAATTCTCTAGAAATCATAATGTGGTTTGTATTTATCTTTACGTTTTCTTATATTTTGTATCGCAATTGGCAAAATATTTCGCAATTTTTCAGTGTGCCCACTAGCGAGAATCCCCCCCTTGAGCTTCCTACATTCATTTCCAGTAAATTCACTGACAAATTGCCAACCGATATTAGCGCTGCAATTCACGACGCAATAGCAAAAGGCGAGTATAGATTTGCATTGTCTTTATTGTTAAGAGCCAGCCTAACCCATTTGAGTCAAGCAAACGTGCGTATTACACGCAGCATGACCGAAAACGAATGCCTGCAAGCAATAAAATCATCAAGCAGCGCTTCGACTTATGCGTACATGCATAGATTGTTTCACGCATGGATGAAAATGGCATGGGCACACCAACTACCAGATGAACAAGCTCTGCGGAAATTGAATACAGAGTTTTCGGCGCTTTTTGTATCTTCATCAAACTCGGATCACCCTCCCCTCGAACAAGGGGTAGCCAAATGAAACGTATCAGCCTCAAAGATAGTTTGGTAGCTTTATTAATTGTTGTTTTTGGTGCTTTTTTGTATGCAAATATCGAAACTTACGAAGAGGAGGAATATCGAGGTTTCGGAGATGAGGTATATGAGCAAGAGTACCTAGCTCTAGATAAACATTTACAAAATTATGGTCTGCGACTCGTAAGTTCGAACAATATTAACCAGCTATTTTCTGATCAGGATTTTTCGCCGAATCACCAAGACATAGTGATAATTACCCAAGCCGAAATTGCACTACCAGATTCTTTGTCCTCACAAATTATTGCCTGGGTAAATAGTGGAGGAACACTGATCATCGGACTCGGCACAAACTATACGGAAAGTACGTTTAGTACAAATACCCTGATGAAAAAACTGGGAGCCAGTGCAGTATTTATAGATGAACAAAATTACCATGCCTACGATGACGTGTTCACGACTATCGATTCACCAACATATGGGCAAATGGAAATTGACTTAGAGCAAAGTATTTATATCAAACTAGAAAACAATGATACGCAGAATAAATACACTCGAGCAGACTACGCTATTATCGATGCCTTCAGCGCAAAACAAGACGCCGATAAAGCTTATCCAACCTATTACAAACTCGCCTTAGGTGATGGCACAATTTCCATACTGACTGACGTATTCATATGGAACAACTGGCAGATTGATTATGCTGACAATGTCTTTTTGGCACACGAACTAATGCGCAATGCCGGAAAAGTGTTTGTTTTCACTGCTGACGACGCGCAGATGTGGTATCAAATAATTGCAAGCTATTCACCTGCATTCTACTGGATACTCTCCTTGTTACTACTATTGATATTATGGTTTAAGGCTACGCGTTTTGGTGCAGTGCGTACAGATGAACAATCAATTTCAACAAGCTTTTCTGAACACATTCGAGCTTCAGGGCAGTTTTATTGGTCAAACAAGCAAGCTGACAAATTGCTGAGTGAAGTGCGGCAACAGACAATAGAAGCCTACCACAAGCGCTTTTCTTTGGCTAATAAGAGTGAGGAGAAAATAATTAAAATACTGAGTCATTCTTCTGCATTGCCAGAGGAAAAAATTCACTACTATCTGTTTCAAGCGCATGCTCTTAACGAGAAAAAATTTATTCACCTAATGCAAGGGCTACAGCAACTCAGGAAGATTTTATGAACGAACTACCACAAGAACAATTAGAATACGTAAAACAAGCCATATCACAACTGATTGACAATATAGAACTAGAGTTAGTAGGACAACGTCAAGTAGTCGAACAAGTTATCATTGCTTTTATTGCAGGGGGGCATGTTTTACTTGAGGGCGTGCCCGGTTTAGGTAAAACACTCTTAGTCCGCTTGTTAGCAAAAAGTATTTCCCTTGATCACAAGCGTGTTCAATTTACACCTGATTTAATGCCTGCCGATGTGACAGGGCACACCATGGTAAACATGAAAACAGGGGATTTCATCGTGAAAAAAGGCCCTGTGTTTACAAACTTGTTGCTCGCAGATGAAATCAATCGAGCACCAGCCAAAACACAGGCTGCACTTTTAGAAGTAATGCAAGAACAACAAGTCACTATCGATGGAGAGGCCTTTAAAGTAGGATCACCTTTTATGGTGCTAGCGACCCAAAACCCCATTGATAACGAAGGTACCTACCCTCTGCCTGAAGCTGAGCTGGATCGTTTTATGATGAAGCTCGTGATTGACTACCCTGATGAGCAAGATGAAATTTTACTCACTCAGCAGATTGCAAGTAAACGCTCAGGTGCGCAGCAAGCTGAAATAGAAACGGTGATGAGTGCCGAGACATTAACAACTATTCGTCGTGCTATGGAAGCGGTTATCGTTGATCCTGAACTGGTCGCGTATGCGGTAAGTATAGTAAGAGCAACAAGACAATGGCAAGGCCTAACAAGAGGTGCAGGCGTGCGAGCAAGTATTGCGCTTATACAAGCAGCTAAAGTCGCCGCATTGTTTGAAGGCTTAGGTTTTGTCACCCCTGATCATGTAAAGAGCATGATAAACTGCGTTCTCCGGCACCGCGTAAACTTGTCCGCAGAAAAAGAAATTGCGGGAGTACAGATAGACGATGTACTCGACGAACTAAGCAATACAATTGAAGTACCGCGCAAGTGAGCCTTAGCTCAGTCAGGCCATCACCGCTATTTTTAAAAATAGCAGCCATAGTCCTGCTCAGTACCGTATTCTTACCATGGCTTGATAGCCTTAACAATTCGCAATACTGGCAGTTTTTGCCGTTCGCTTTTGGCGTTTTGTTGGTATTGGTCGCGCTAAGTGATTGGGTGATGTCCAGAAAGGCGCCGCAAATAGCACTAAAAAGAGATCTAAGTGAAATACTATCGCTCTACCAAAACACGGCTGTAAAGTTTGCTTTTGCCAACCGCAGTGATGCGCCTTTATCGTTCTGGTGGAAAGAAAAAACCCCTGACCATTGGCAGCTTGTCACCGAAACAGCATATGTTACTTTGCAAGCCAATGAAGAATGTGAACTGAGTTATTTTGTCACGCCACAAAAGCGTGGCGCCGCCACTATCGGTGGCACTTATCTCCGCGTTGGTTCGTTCATCGGCCTGTGGCAACTCACGTGGTTTAAGCCATATCCCAGTGAACATAAAGTATATCCAAATTTTTCTGCCATCACTGACCTGAGCGGCTTGAATGGTAACCTTAACTTACGACAATCAGGACTGAAAAAATACAACATGCGCGGCGCAGGGATGGATTTTTTACAGTTAAGAGACTACCGCGAAGGAGAAGCCTTACGTCAAGTCGATTGGCGAGCCAGTAGTCGATTTAACAAGCTTATATCGAAAGAGTTTCAAGAAGAAAAAAATCAACACATCCTTATCATGTTGGATGCCGGCAGGCGCA
This sequence comes from Agaribacter flavus, assembly GCF_042646125.1. NCBI lineage: Bacteria > Pseudomonadati > Pseudomonadota > Gammaproteobacteria > Alteromonadales > Alteromonadaceae > Agaribacter > Agaribacter flavus. The sequence goes on along the minus strand of NZ_JBHRSW010000007.1, from coordinate 10,707 downwards.
TGCGAGTGCAGGATGACGACTTAAGCTACTTTGAGCATGCATTGAATGCCTTGATTCTGCTCTCGTTCACAGCCTTAAAGAATGGTGACAAGCTAAGCATTCAATCCTTCGGTAGCCAGACTCGTTGGCTCAACCAAGTAAAAGGCGTACAAAATGTCAGCCGTATGCTACATCATTTTTATGACTTGTATCCCGACACCATATCAAGTGACTATATAGGCGCTTCACAAGAGCTAATGTTAAAACATGGCAAACGCTCCTTGGTACTTTTGGTCAGTTGTTTGAGAGATGAGGACTTTGACGAGCTGCTAAGTGCAGTCAAGCTCTTACAAGACAAGCATCTAGTTGCTGTAATCAGCATTCAAGAACCAATTTATCAGGATATTGAGAAACACGCTATTGATGAGCTAGATGAGGCACTAACCTATGCATCGTCTACGATTCTTTTGCGAAATATTCAGCACAACATCAAAAAGCTACAACACCAAGGCGTTATTTGTATTCAAACCGAAGCCTCAGGACTCACGTCAAGTTTAATCAACACTTACTTAAGTATTAAAAAAGCAGGTTTTTTATAAAGCTTTGCGCTTAAAAATACTTTAGAAGGTTATTTGCAGTAATAGGCTATTTGCAATATTAGATAAGGCAAACGGTGTATTGAGAGACAACAACTACACCGTTTTAATCCTTGGCTAAAGAGGCTCTAAATCTGCGCCTTCTTTTTCTACTTCTGGCGGCATAAGATCTTCTTTACTTATCCCTAAAGCCAGAGCTACCGCACTTGCGATGTAAACCGATGAGTAAGTACCAATAAATACCCCCATCAACAAGGCAGTTGCAAACCCATGAATAAGTGCACCACCTTTAAAGAATAAGGCGAGCAATACAAGAATGGTTGTCAATGAAGTGACGATTGTTCTATTCAGGGTCTGCGTGAGTGAAATGTTGATTATTTCTTCTGGCGAGCCTTTTCTCACCTTACGGAAATTCTCTCTGATCCTGTCAGATACAACAATGGTGTCGTTCAGAGAATACCCTATCACAGCTAAAAGCGCCGCGAGCACAGTTAAATCAAACTCTAGTTGCAAGACTGAAAATAAGCCAAGTGTAATAATAACATCGTGCGCCAATGCCGCCACGGAGCCAAGTGCAAAGCGCCATTCAAAGCGCATAGCGACATAGATAAGAATACAGATCAGTGCAACCAGCATAGCCAAGCCCCCCTGCTCTGTTAACTCCTCTCCAACGTTGGGACCAACGAATTCGATCCGTTGCATAGTCGCAGTGCTATCCTTGGCTTGCAAGGCTGCAACGACAATGTCACCAATTTTTTCAGGCGCTAGATCGTCTTGAGGTGCAACTCGAATCAGTACTTCTTGACTACTACCAAAGTTCTGCACCACAGCATTTTCAAAGCCGGCTGCGCTTAGCTCAAGACGCACGTTTTCTAAGTTCGCGCCCTGCGGATAGTTCATCTGAATAACTGTACCGCCGGTAAAATCCAAGCCCCAGTTCAATTGATTGATAACAAGTGAGCTTAAAGAACCAATAATTAAGACTGCCGAGAAAAACAACGCAGGTATGCGTATTTTCATGAAACTCACAGTTTCTTTTAATTTTAGTATTTGGAAAGCCATAATTTTGCGTCCTTAAATCGCCAGTTTTTCTACACGACGGCCGCCCCAAACGGCATTAACCAGTACACGGGTAACTAATATTGCAGTAAACATAGAGGTTACGATGCCAATCATCAACGTAATAGAAAAACCTTTAATTGGCCCTGTACCCACTGCGAAAAGGATAAGACCTGCAATGAACGTCGTTATATTAGCATCCAATATCGTCGAAAATGCATTGTCATAACCAAAATGAATGGCTTGTTGAGGACTTCTCCCCTCTCTGATTTCTTCTCTAATTCGCTCAAATATCAGGACGTTGGCATCAACTGCCATCCCCACTGTTAGGACGATCCCAGCCATACCAGGCAAGGTTAGTGTCGCACCAGGTACCATCGACATAATACCAATGATCATCACCACGTTTACCACGAGCGCAATGTTAGCTACAACACCAAAAGCACGATAGTAAATCAGCATGAATACCAATACAGCAATCAAACCGTAAATAATTGCCGTTTGCCCTAACTCAATGTTTTCTTTACCTAAACTTGGGCCAACGGTTCGCTCTTCCACAATTTGTATTGGCGCAATAAGTGCACCTGCACGTAAAAGCAAAGATAAATCTCGCGCTTCTGCCACACTGTCAATGCCAGTGATCCTAAACGAACTACCTAATTGCGCTTGAATGGTGGCGACGTTGATTATTTCTTCTTTCTTTTCAAAAATAGTGCGGCCTTCTGCATCTTCTTTGTCTGTTGCTTCATACTCAATAAAGACGGTTGCCATAGGTTTTCCGACATTGTTTTTGGTGCCTTTTGACATGAGGCTGCCGCCCTTGCCGTCTAGGTCGATATTGACCTGTGGAAAGCCGTTCTCGTCGGTACTGTTATTTGCATCGACAATATGACTACCTTCTAGCATCACATCTTTTTTCAACAAATACGGTTGCCCGTCTCGGGTATAAAGCAGTTTAGAGCGGGGTGGCACTCTGCCACGCACGGCGCTAGAAACGTCACCTTCTAAATCCACTAAACGAAATTCAAGCGTAGCTGTGGCGTTTAATATTTCCTTTGCTTTAGCTGTATCTTGAATCCCTGGTAATTGCACAACGATGCGCTCTTGCCCTTGCTTTTGAACCAACGGCTCGGCTACGCCCAGTTGATTGACTCGGTTACGAATAATCGTGATATTTTGTTTGACTGCATAATCACGCAATTCTGTAAGGCGTTGAGGGGTATAAGTCGCGCGTAAGGTTAAATCATCTTTTTCTGAAAAGGTCATTTCGCCGTAGTTATTACGCAAATAGAACTGCGCACTTTCGAGCACATCAGCACTGCGAAATGCTATTTCCAAATCATCCCCGACTACCCGAATACCGCGATAACGCAGTTTTTCTTCTCTGAGGCGAGTTTCCAAATCTGATTTTGCGCCATCTAGGGATTTTTCTATTGCGCTTTTCATGTCCACTTCCATTAAAAAGTGAACACCACCCCGCAAATCCAATCCCAACTTCATCGGCGCCGCCCCCAAATTTTCGAGCCAAGCTGGCGTATCGGGAGCCAAGTTCATAGCGACAAAATAGTCGTCGCCTAAAAGGTTCTCTAATGATTCGCGCGCGAGTAGTTGGGAGTCAGAATCATTGACTCGAACTAAAATCCTATCATCTTTGAAATCAATTCGCTTGAAGGGAATACTCGCAGCATCCAAATGTGCACTAATATCTTCAATCATTTCTGAAGAGACAACAGCATTACGACTCGATGATATTTGCACGGCATTGTCCTCACCATACAAATTTGGCAAGGCATATAAGCCACAAAGAAGCAGCATGAAAATGACGGTAAAGTACTTCCAGAGAGGCGTTTTATTTAACACAATACTATCCTATTGGCGTGCCTTAACCTATACACTGTTTTAGTTAAAGCACGATATACATTAAATTGATTTCATTGTGCCTTTTGGCAGCACTGCACTGATAGCTGATTTTTGAATCATGATGTTGTTACTTTCGTTCAACATTATTTCCAAGAAATCTTTATCATCAGCGATTTTAGTAATTTTACCAACCAAACCACCTTGGGTGAGCACCTCGTCGCCTTTGCTCAAAGCAGAGACCATGTTTTTGTGTTCTTTTACGCGTTTTGCTTGCGGTCTGTAAAGCAGAAAATAAAAAATCAAGCCGAAAACAGCGAGCATGATTAAAGGCTCAAACCCAAAACCAGCGCCTGAAGCCCCCGCTTCTTGAGCATGTGCAGAAGAAATGAAAAAACTCATAAGGATGTCCTTTTATATTTTTTGTATGTTAATTTTTGTTAGCTAGTCGTCTAGCGATGGCACAGGTAGCCCTTTTTTCGCATAAAAATCAGCGACAAAATCATCGAGCTGATTTTGCTCTATCGCATCTCTTAAGCCTTCCATTACTCGCTGATAATATCTCAGATTGTGAATGGTATTAAGACGAGCACCCAGTATCTCATTACATTTATCTAAGTGATGTAAGTATGACCGAGAATAATTTTTACAAGTGTAACAGTCGCAATTTTCATCCAAGGGACGAGTGTCGGTCTTATGCTTGGCATTGCGAATTTTGATAACCCCTTCAGTAACGAACAAGTGGCCGTTACGAGCATTACGGGTTGGCATCACACAATCGAACATATCTATGCCGCGACGCACTGATTCAACAATATCTTCGGGCTTACCCACGCCCATTAAATAACGTGGTTTTTGCGGATTAATTTTGGGCGCAGTGTATTTTACTATGCGCATCATGTCTTCTTTTGGTTCGCCGACCGACAAACCACCAATGGCATAACCATCAAAGTCAATGCTTTCTAGACCCTCTAGAGACTCATCACGCAAGTCTTCATACATACCACCTTGGATAATGCCAAATAAGGCTGAGGTATTGCCTTCATGCGCCGCTTTGCTGCGTTTAGCCCAACGAAGGGATAATTGCATGGATACGCGCGCTTCGTCCTTTGTCGCAGGGAATGGCGTACATTCGTCAAAGATCATAACAATATCAGAGCCTAAGTCTCGTTGTACCTGCATAGACTTTTCAGGGGTGAGTAGAATTTTTTCACCATTAATCGGTGATCGAAAGGTCACACCTTCTTCACTGATTTTACGTAAATCGCCTAGGGAAAATACCTGAAAGCCACCAGAATCCGTCAGGATTGGTTTATCCCAATGCATGAAATCGTGCAAATCGCCGTGTGACTTGATAATTTCGGTACCAGGCCTAAGCATGAGGTGAAAGGTGTTCCCCAAACAAATATGCGCCCCTGTATCCTCCAGCTCTTCCGGTGTCATGCCTTTTACCGTGCCATACGTCCCTACTGGCATAAATGCGGGGGTTTCGACCACACCGCGATCAAAAACCAACTGCCCGCGCCGAGCTAAACCGACTGTATTTAATAACTTAAACTTCATTGAAATACTCTTGAGTATCAATGCATACGCCAATGCGCAGCCTGCTTGTTGCAAAATTGCGCGAGAGTATAGCAAAAATCATAAAGATATGGCATCAGTTCGCGTTAGGCTTTTTCAATAAACATTGCATCACCGTAACTAAAAAAGCGATACGCTTTTTCAATTGCATGTTGATAAGCATGGAGCACGTGCTCTCGCCCTGCAAACGCGCTAATTAGCATTATTAGCGTCGATTGAGGTAGGTGAAAATTAGTTAACATCGCATCGATCACTTTAAATTTAAAACCTGGATAGATAAAGATACTGGTATCTGATAAAAACGGCGCGATGACGTCATCGCTGGCTTGAGCCGCAGACTCTAGAGAGCGAACAGAGGTTGTACCAACGGCAATTACGCGTTTACCGTTTGTTTTGGTTTGCTTGATCAATTCGACGACTTCTGCACTCACTTCTGCATATTCTGCATGCATATGGTGATCTTCAATATTATCTACTCTTACCGGTTGAAACGTGCCTGCACCGACATGTAAAGTAACAAAAGCGGTATTTATGCCTTTTTGTTTGAGCGCTTGCAGTATATCGTCGTCAAAATGCAAACCAGCCGTTGGCGCCGCAACCGCACCCGGTCTTTCGTTGTAGACTGTTTGGTAGCGCTCTTTGTCTGCTTCTTCGTCTGGCCTGTCAATATAGGGCGGTAATGGCATATGCCCATATTGTTCTAGCAAATCAAAAACATTCTCTTCCGCTTTAAAAGTAAGGTGAAAAAGTTCTCCCTCCCGACCCAAAACTTCCGCTTCCAAGCCACCTTCCAACGTAATCACTGAACCTTCTTTAGGTGATTTACTTGCTTTTACATGCGCTAGCGCTGTATTGTCATTCAATACTCGCTCTAGCATCACTTCGACTTTTCCACCTGTTGCTTTGTGGCCAAACAAACGAGCGGGGATCACTCGCGTATTATTAAAGATAAGCAGGTCACCGGGATCGAGCAAATCGAGGATATCGGTAAATTGCTTATCTTTGACTTTTCCTGACTTTCCATCCAAATGTAGCATTCTAGAGGCCGTGCGGGTTTCTGTCGGGTATTTAGCAATTAAGCGCTCAGGTAAATCAAAATCAAAATCAGTTACTTTCATGTATTTCCAGCTAAACAAATGTCGTTCAATACGACAATTTCGTGTGTGACGTTCACATCGATAGGTATACTTTTATATACGAAAAACCATACACCCATACTTACATTCAGGTGCGTATTATACAGATTTAATCTACTATGGGTGTTAGGAATTTTGACCTCTCCCTGTTCACTTTTTCCTTATGATGTGTCCCTTGTTGCCCAGTTCTTTAGCTGGGCTTTTTTATTGTTAAAAAGGCAATTCATCAGTATTATTTGGGTATAAAACAACAATAATCCGCTTTTTAATGCTAATTTGGCCTAATGTAAAAAAATTGATGCTTCGCTACTTTACTCAAATAAAGTGGTACACCATCTTGGTAATGCTTGGCGTTTACTCTCTTAGTTCATGGTGCCTGTTGTTCCTTGCTGGAGAAACTGAACTGCTTGGCCTTGTCGACTTTTTTTATTGGCTAATTGTGACAGGGTCAACCGTCGGATATGGTGATATGTCACCGACAACCGACGCAGGAAAGTGGATCGTCGCACTATACGTAATTCCCACCGGTCTGAGTATTTTTGCACTTGTCGTCGGGCGAGTAGCCAGTTGGGTGGGAAAACAATGGCAAAAAGGAGCACGTGGTATGCACTCGTTAAACCTCAAAAATCATGTACTATTAATCGGGTGGAATGGAAAACGCACCGAGCAATTGCTCAGATTATTGCTGATCGAACGAGAAGACGTGCCCGGCACCCCAGAAATAGTCCTGTGTGTACGTGCAGATATCGAAAACCCAATGCCTGGGGATATCGCCTTTGTCAAGGTGGATTCTTTCAATCAGGATCACGATATGGACAGAGCTTGCGTCGAAACTGCCTCGATTATCATCATTGACAATCCACATGACGATATGACCATGACCACCTCACTCTACTGTTCTCAACGCAACCCTAAAGCGCACAAAGTGTCATATTTTGATGATGAGAGTTTGGTTGGCTTATTAAAACAACATTGCCCCGAAATCGAATGCACGCCGAGCGTAGCTGTTGAAATGCTGGCAAAATCAGCCTTTGACCCAGGTTCTAGTTTACTGCACCACGACCTTCTCGACGTGTACGAGGGACAAGCGCAGTTTTCGGCGACAATACCTGACCAGGTAACAAATGTGAATGCTGGCGTGCTGTTTTCCAAATTGAAACAAGAATACGATGCGACTTTTATTGGCTATGCCTCAAGTAAAGATAGACACAAAATAAAAGTCAATCCTCCTTCTAGCGAGACTCTGCAGGGCGAAGATAAAATATTTTATATTGCGGGAAAACGCGTAAACAACATCAATTGGTCTGCGATTCAACAAGCCTGAAATTAGTATATTTTATACATAATAACGAATTTCCTTGTGTACCTGACATTCCACACTCATTTTAGGAATAAATTTGCTGATAGTGGTAGCCCAAACAATCAATGATGGTGAGATTGTGCTTCTCTACGTTGGCGACTGTAGGGGGCATATTAGGTATGTACATGATCGTAATCCCTTGAAAACATTGGAACACCCACCTTACTGTGTGCTTTTGGTAAGGCTTGTTGTTAATTACCAAACTGTCATCGAACGATCGGCATTTTTTTTACCACAATATCGTCATAACAAATTTCTAGGCATTTTCAGTAATTTGGTAAACCCAATTTCTCTGTAGAATATTTCGTTTTGTTATTAACGAAACCACCATGCAACGATTTTATTCTACCGTTACCGAGCTTAACTTTTTCACCCTTTCTTCTAACAGTCTACTTTTCAATCAACCCTGCCCACATTGCCAATGCGCAGACCAATGGGTTTCTCATGGATTTAATTATAGCCAATCGGGTGAAGTGCGGGGTAAACGCATTGTCTGTTGTGCTCGATTTGGTAAACAGGGGTGTGGTAAAACTATCGCCTTGTACCTAGCATCCATGCTGCCGAAACGACGGTATGCGCTCGACACATTGTTTCGGTTTATTTGCGCCTTGATACAAGGTAAAACTGTTGAGCGTGCTTATTATCATGCCCTTAAACATCCCCATTATTCCCAACGCCAAGCCTATCGTTGGCTCAATGCGTTATATAAAAAAATTGGCACGTTTCGAACGCAGTTCGGTCGTCAAACGGAGTATGAGAATAAGGCTCAATATCGCTCAAAACGACTCTCTACCTTGCTGCCAACGCTAAAACAGTGTGTCACTCGATGGCCTGAATTAAGGGGCTATCACACGACCTTTAATGACGCTTTTTGCTAAATTCCTATCGTATCAATAGCGCTGAGTCATAGGAAATACCCGCCTTATCGTCATACCACAGCCTCTGTCATTTTAGCGCATCAATCAGTGTTTTAGTCTCCTGAGTGTTTTCAACACAGGAGAAATTTTATGCCCATTCCATCACTTGACGTTCGCTTGCGAGTACTGGCGGCCGTGGACGTTGCCCCCGGTGCGTCCATTCGCGCTCGCATTGTCCATGTCAGCCAACAGTCTTTTGTTTGCCCTAAGACCGACCACGAATTTCGCTTTACATGGCGCACCATCAGCACCTGGCTGTATCGCTATAAAAAAGACGGCATTACCACCATGGAGAAAAAAACGCGCTCAGACAAAACCAAACAGCGTAAAGTCCAAGTTAGCGAGCTTGCCGAAGCCATCACTGAAGTGTTGCCCAGTTTAAGTTTGAATAAGGTCGGTAAACTGCCTAAAAGTGTGCTCTATCAAGTCTTACTTGAGCGCAATTATTTTACGCGTGCCCAATTAGCGCCGACCACGTTTTACCACTTTGTTAGAGAGCATGAGCTGATTAAACCTGAAGCATGCGAGAAACTCAGAATGGCCTTTGCCATGTTGCATGCCAATGAGCTTTGGCAAGGGGATACGATGCATGGGCCTGCGATTAGGCAAGCAGACGGCTCATGGAAGAAAACGTATTTTATCGCCTTCATTGATGACGCCTCTCGTCTCATTACCCACGGTGAATGCTTCTACGCCGATGATACCAAGAATATGATAAATGCCTTTAGAAGTGCTTTATACAAACGCGGCAAACCTGAGCGTTTGTACTTCGACAATGGCAGTAATTACACCGCCAAAGAAATCCATCAGGCCTGCTTGCGTCTTGATATTCGCCTTACCCATGCGCCTGTTCGAGATGGAGCGGCTAAGGGTGAAGACCGCTCGAAAATGGCGAAAACGTGGAGCCATTTTAGGTCTGAACGACGGGCCAGCGGACGGCCCGGCTGGTTGCCATACCATGGATGGTTTCTACCTTACTGGTAAATGTGACTCTATTCTCTGCATAATCTGCGCTCTTTTCCGCTTCTTTAGAGGCTTTCGCGACCGGTTTTTAGTGCGTCATACCGCATTTGACTCACTTGCTTCGCTAAATCAACTCGCCCAAACGTGGATTGAAAACGACTACAACAACCACCTCCACAGCAGTCTTGGCATTACCCCGCTGGCGCGCTTTAACCTCGATTATCGACGCATTGTCTACCTGCCCAATGATGAAGTCACCGATGAAGTCTTTTACGTCGAAGACACCCGTAAAGTCTCCAAAGTCAATGTCTTCTCCATCAACAACCACAAGTACGAATGCCCTGTGGATTTTGCGAGGTAAAACCATTCAAGTGCGCTATGACCGACAAAGTCGACATCAATTCATCGTCTATTTTAATGACACCCGCATGGGCGAAGCACTGCCGTTAAATCTTCACCACAACGCCAAGCTACCCCGAGACATCACACAATAACACCCGACCGAGCACAAGGAAAAACAACATGATAAACACCGTCTGGGGCATTACCCACTTACCCTTTCAAAAAGACAGCAAACACCTCTTACCCCAACAACAGCAGATTGTCGACATCATCCAAATCCACGCACAACAAGGCGGTTTCTCCGTGATATTGGGTGAGCCCGGCGTTGGCAAAACCTGCCTGCGTGAGCACTTGCAACAACTCGGCAATACCCGAGAAACCTGCGTCGTCAATTGCTCGCGTACCATGCACACCTATCGACAAATTCTCTATCAACTCGCCGACGCCTTTGCCATTGATACTCAAGACAAAACCATCGAAAACGACCTCATCAAAACCGCCTTCGATAACGTAAAAGCAAGAAAAGCGCTCTACATTCTCATTGACGAAGCGCATTTGTTGGACATTCAGACACTGAGAAAGTTGTGGTGTACCAGAGTCACCAGATTGCACTAAGACGTTGTAATAGTCAGCACCTTCTACAGGAGACCAGCGCATGACAAAGGGCTGACCAACCCCAGCATTGTTTGGTGCCATACCACCGGTAGGCCTAGCTGGCGGTGGTACATACTCGATAACACTGAAATCGTTTTGCGCAATAGTGGTGCCAGCTACTCTGACTTGAAGAGAAAAGTCGCCTTGATTTAACACACCAAAATCATATGTATATGCGCCATCACTAAGCGAAGTATCGTGTCAGTCAAAACAATTACACCTAGTTAACGCCCAGCAATGATTTGATAATGTGCCTTTCACTT